>JBAVJG010000312.1:0-9193 GCA_049687655.1 Anaerolineales bacterium
GCTGTCGGGGAGGCGCTGGGGCTGCCCGAGTCGATGGTTTGGCGGCAGCCATTTCCGGGTCCCGGCCTGACCGTGCGCTGCCTGGGCGAGGTGACCCGCGAACGGGCGTCTCGCCTGCGCGCGGCGGATGCCATCCTGCAAGAAGAATTGTCTGCAGCTGGATATTTAGGTAAACCAGGTTCTTCCAGCAGTTTAACTGCTGGAAGAACGAAAACTTCGCAAGCCTTCGCCGTCTTGCTGCCGGTCCGCTCAGTGGGCGTGATGGGTGACCAGCGCACCTACCAGGAAGCTATAGCCATTCGGGCCGTATCCACCGAGGATTTCATGACCGCCGACTGGACGCGCCTGCCCCACGACCTGCTTGCAAAGGTCTCGAACCGCATCGTCAACGAAGTGGACGGAATCAACCGGGTCGTGTATGATATTACCAGCAAGCCACCTGGGACGATTGAATGGGAGTAACCGGAGGCATCATGTCTTTTGACTTTGGGGAAGTGCTAACGCGCGCCTGGCAGATCACATGGAAATAAAAATTCTTATGGGTCTTTGGGTTGCTGAGTATGCTGGTTGGGCTGCTGTTTTTTCTAATAGGGTTTGCTCGCAGCGCTCAGTATTTTTATGGCGGAGGATGTCCCTTTCTGGATCGAACAGCCAGCTTATATGCTAGCTTTTTTTGGCGTTTTCCTGCTGTTGATGGTAGCGTCGTTCTTAATAGGGCGTTTGCGCAGGCAGCTATTGGTGTGGGTATGGTATCGGGATTTGTTTCTCTCCCGATGATGATACCGTTTTTTGTAATTCCATTTGCATTGATCGAAGAAATTGAAAATATCAGGACGATAATCATTGCCGCCTCATTATGCCTGGTAGTATACATGCCGGTGCTGGCTGTAGTTCAAAGCGGGGCACTGACATTCTTGAAAACCGGTCGGATGCTGACATATCTGCGGCTGACGCGTAGCCCAGGAGCAGATATTCCTGTTTCACATCTGGCCTGATTGTCGAAAGAATAGGAGATTCCCATGAATTTCAACTTTGGTGAAATACTTACGCGCGCCTGGCAGATAACCTGGAAATATAAAGTTCTATGGATTTTTGGAATTCTGGCTGGCTGTACCAACGGGGGCGGAGGAGGAGGTGGAGGCGGAAATACAGGCTTTTCAACTGGCCCATCTGATTTTAATCTCCCACCCGGAGTCCAACGTTTCATTTCCCAAATGGAAAACTTTGCCTATTGGGTAGAAGACAATCTGTGGATTTTCTTTGTCATTGGGTTAGTCGCCTTGATCCTGATTGTGATCAGTATCTTCCTCGGTACGATCGGGCGCATTGGGCTAATTAAAGGATCCTATGCAGCCGAGCAGGGCGCAGAGGCTCTGGCCTTTGGCGAATTGTTCAGCACAAGCATGCCCTACTTCTGGCGGGTTTTTGGGCTCTCGTTCCTGGTTGGATTGGCTGTTTTTTTGCTCATCATTCCAATCATTTTAATCGGAGTGTTATCCGCGGGGGTGGGATTCCTGTGTTTGCTGCCGTTGATCTGCCTCCTCATTCCAGTGGGGTTCGCTGTGAGTATACTCATCGAGCAGGCAAACCGCGCCATCGTATTGGAGAATCTGGGCATATTCGACGGTATTAAGCGTAGCTGGGAGATTGCCAGATCCAATGTTGGACCGCTGCTTATCATGGGTTTGATACTGTTTGGCATCACACTTGTGATCGGAATTATCATCGCACTACCCATTTTCATCGTTGTCTTTCCGACTATCTTTGCCTTTGCGATGGGCGAAGGTCAATCCTTCGCACCGATATATGTTGCTTTGGCCTGCATCTGTCTGTATGTGCCGGTGTCCTGGGTACTGAATGGCATTTTGACCACCTTCTCTCAGTCTGCTTGGACGCTGACCTATATGCGGTTGACGCAAAAGCCTGAAACTTCGGAAACCCCCGTTTTCGTTGAACCGAATGCGTAAAATTCTTCTTGCTCTGCTCGGCCTGTTACTACTGGCCGGGCAGAGTTATGCTGTCCGGGCCCAGGGCTCGGCAACGGCAGAGTTATCACTCATTAATCCACAGGGTTTTCCAACTGTTACGGCCCTGCTGGATGTATTTGACGAACAGGGCGGATTCATCACTGGCCTGGATTCTGAAGATGTGACCATCCTGGAGGACGACCAGTCGCACTCTGTAAATGAGCTGGTTGAATCCACTCCCCCGGCCCAGATCGTGGTCGCGATCAACCCCGGACCCGCGCTTGATATCCGCGATGGACAGGGGATCGCGCGCTTCGAGCGGGTAACCGAGGTGCTGACAGGCTGGGCAGGCGCGCAACCCACGGGTGATCCCGACGATTTGAGCCTGGTCTCCACCGCCGGGCCAATCATCACACACGCCGAACCGGACGATTGGATTGTGTCGCTGAACTCGTTCCAACCTGATTTCCGTTCCACGACGCCTAACGTGCAGTTGCTATCGATTGCGCTTAATACGGTCAACGAGGGCACGCCCCTGCCAGGGATGAAGCGTGCTATTTTGCTGATCACACCCCGCATGGAAGATGCCAATCTCGACCTGACGTTGGAAGCGGTGGCCGAGCAGGCTATCGAATCGAAGGTGCGGATTTTTGTCTGGTTCGTAGATTCGGACTTGTTTTTCGACCATCCCAGTGCGACAACTTTCAATGCGCTGGCCCTGCAAACGGGCGGGGAGTACTTTGCCTTCTCCGGACCAGAAGTTTTGCCTGACCCCGAATCTTACTTTGCGCCGCTCCGGCATTTGTATTCGTTCAGCTACAACTCCACACTGACGGCAAGCGGGGAACATACCATTGCTGCCGAAGTAGAAACGTCTGCCGGTATGATCACGTCTGGGGGGCAAAGCTTCGACCTGGAGGTGGAGCCACCCAATCCGATCCTGGTCATGCCCCCGGCACAAATTGTCCGACAGGCGCCGCCGGATGACCCGTTCAATACCGAAATCCTGTTGCCGGAACAGCAGGCATTAGAAGCCATCATCGAATTCCCGGATAACCATCCCCGGCCGCTGGCGCGCACGACTCTATATGTAGATGGTCAACCGGTAGCTCAGAACGACTCTGAGCCGTTCGACCGTTTTATATGGGATTTGAGCGTTTACGATGAAAGCGCTGAACATACGCTGGTAGTGGAGGTGGTCGACTCGCTGGGGATGAGTAAAGCCAGTATGGGTGTACCGGTTGTGCTAACGGTGGTACATGCGCCTACCGGGATCCAGGCATTTTTAGCGAAGTACCGTACTTACATAGCAGTTGGTGCTATCGTAGTCACAGGCGGCATCCTGATTCTCATTCTGTTATCCGGTCGTTTTCGGATCAGGTCACGAAGTGAGCGGCGCGCGGACCGCAAACGCTACACGGATCCGGTAACCCAACCGGTGCAGATTCAGCAGGCGGAACCTGCATCGAAACGGAAGCAGGCCAGAGGCTCATCCTGGACGCAGGCGGACCGCTGGCAGGACGCGCCGGCTCACCTGACCCGCCTGGGAGCCAATGGGGAGCCCGTGAGCGGACATCCTATCCCGCTAACGGAGAATGAAACCACTTTTGGCACCGACCCGGTGCAGGCCGAGCACGTGCTGGACCATCCCTCGATTGCCGCTTTGCATGCCCGCCTCATACGAACACCTGGGGGCGACTTTGCGCTTTCCGATAACGATACAGTGGCCGGCACATGGGTTAATTACGACCTGGTTCCCGAAGACGGGCGTGTCCTGAGACACGGGGACGTGGTACACTTCGGCCAATTAATGTACCGCTTTTCATTGAAAAAACCTCCGGCTGATGCCGAGCCAAAAATCATCCCCGAGGCCTCTGCTGAATGATCCGCACTGATCGTGCACACCTGAACGTCGCCGCCCAAACGCACGCGGGCATGACCGGGAAAAACAACGAAGATCGTTATGCCATCACCTCCTTCCAGGCGGGCGAGGATGACCTAACGCCAGTCTTGTTCGCTATTGTAGCCGATGGAATTGGCGGACACCGTGCCGGGGAAGTGGCTGCTGAACTGGCTGTCAACCATATAAGCCAGGCTGTAGCCGAGAGCGATACGCAACGCCCGAAGAAAATCCTTGAAAGAGCCATTCACGAGGCCAGCGAAGCAATAGCTGACCACGCTTCTGCATCTTCTGATCAAAAAGGCATGGGGGCAACCTGCGCCTGTGTTCTCGTAATCGGTGACAAGCTTTATACTGCTACAGTGGGCGACTCGCGCATCTACCTCTTGCGCGAAGGCCGCATCCAGCAACTCACTACGGACCACACCTGGGTACAGGAAGCCATCGAGAAGAGCATCCTGACGCCCGAGCAGGCCCGCGACCATCCAAACGTGCATGTCATACGACGCTATCTTGGATCGCCTGACCCGCCTGAAGTTGATTTCCGCCTTCGATTGTACGACAGCGAGGCTGATGCGCTTGCCGAAGGCAACCAGGGTATGCAGATCCGTTATGGTGACACACTTTTGATCTGTAGTGACGGCCTCACCGATCTGGTCTGGAATGACGAGATAGCGGAGATCATCCGCGCAAAGTCCAGCCTCAAGGCCGCTGCGCAGCAACTGATCGATACAGCCAACCAACGAGGTGGTCATGACAACACCACTATCGTGTTGATCAACGTACCACGTAATGTGAAGTTATCGGTGCCACAAAAGACCAACTGGCGTCCGTGGATCATTGGCGGCGGAATCACGCTTCTGCTCGTATTGGCCTTCGCTTCTGTCCTGACCGTCAACCTGCTACGCGCCACTGTATTTGCCACTCCCACTTCAACATTTACCCCCAGCCTCGTCCCAAGCTTGACTTTGACACAAACACCGACAGTTCCCCCCATTCCAACCGAAACCCTGACGATGACACCTGCCCCGCTTGAACCCACCTACACCCCCTGGCCGACGAATACCGAGATCCCCTCCGGAACTCAGACTCCGTAAAAAGTCCCTGAATAATGGAAGTCCGAAAAAAATAAGGTGGGCGTGCGGCCGCACGCCCACCTTATTTTTTTTCGATATCTTTTCAAATGCTAATCTAATAACGCCTCAATGGTACGATTATTATTTGCCAGCCGCTCTGCCAGCAAACTGGCGATCCATTGATGTAGCAGCGCAGTGACTTCGGGGTCTTTCTTTTCCATTTCTTTCAAGGCAGTTTTTGAAAGTCGATAGACTATGCTGGCCTTGTCAGCCACCACCGAGGCTGTGCGTGTGTTTCCCAGGTACATCCCCATCTCGCCTACGGTTGTCCCGCCGCGCATGCTGCTCAGACGCATGATCTTGCCATCCGGGAGTTCGAGTTGGGCAGAAATTAACCCGGCTTCGATGAAATACATCTCATCCGGTTGATCGCCCTGGTGTATCAAATACTCACCCTTTTTCACATCTATCTTTTCAAGGTATTTCGTCAGCCGCTTGACATCCTTCAAATCGGGGATGGCGCGGGTAAGTTGTCTTTCAATTTTCTCAATCACCCCGGTCAAGTCCGTGACTCCCTGTGATGCCAGGATTTGATTTTCGCACCACTCCAGCCCATGATCGAGAGTCGGGAGAATGATAAAGTTTTCATCTGTCTCATTGACCAGCCCACCCCTTTCCAGAAGGCGTACGATGGCGGGCGTCAGATTGGTCCAGACCATATGGATGTTTTGTGCCTCAGCAAGCTGCTTCATGCGTGTGATGCTGAAGACCGCCGACGAGTCAATGAGAACTACTTGGCGGAAGTCCAGGATGACATAACGCAGTCGAGGATGCTCGGGGTTGTTCAAGCGCTCCTTGATCTGGTCCAATAGTTTCTGAGCTGTTCCGAAGAAGATGAAGCCCTGCAAGCGCAGAATGAAAATTTTTCCACCCCTCTTTTGCAACGTCTGACGATGTGTCAGTGGACGTTCTACCTTGCTGCGATATGTCTCACCTGACAACGAATGCTTTACAGCATTGATCTGGCTGTAGCTGACCACGAACATGACCACCGCTGCCAGCACGCCGATGGCGATGCCTTCTAAAAAACCGATGCTGGCAATCGCGATCAAGATCATCAGCACCAGCAGGTAGTCGGTGCGCGGCAGTCGGGTGCGCGCATCGATGACCCACTCCACAATAAAAGACAATCCCATGAAAAGCAGAATACCGCCCATCATCGGTTTGGGAAAATAGGAGAGCAGCGATGGACCAAACAACAATGCGCCACCGCATACCAGGGCAGTAAAGACTCCGGCCAATCTGGTCTTTGCATTAAGACGGTGCGTCAGCACCGTCAGGCTGAGCGCCTGGTATCCGACGGTGCTGCCAAATAACCCCGCGAAGACATTCGCCAGGCCAGCCGATTGCAACTCGCGGTTCATATCAATGTCTTTCTTGACCGCCACCTCCAGCGCACTGACATTGAGCAGCAGCGAGATCAGGCTCAACGCGATGACCGCCCCAATTTTGTCCACTTGTGAGAGGATGGAAACCCAATCCACCTGAGCGATTGCGGATGGGCCAAGAGGCTGGAATAGGGCCTCCTGTTCGAAGGGACCCAGCAACCAGCCCATCTCTGCAGCCTGTGAAGTGGAGATGCCTGCCAGAGTAAGAACGATATAAAACAATCCAATTACCAGTGCCAGCATCCCGGGAATCACCAGGGAATGGGAAGTGCGCCGTAACAACAGTAAAAGTGCCAGGGCGAAGATTACACCCGGGAGCAAGTGAAGCAGGTTATCGGACTGGAAGAGAAGCGGGAGATTTTCCAGCGCGAGGGGCATATCGATCATCACGCTCAGGCCGCCTTTGGCCAGCAGCCATCCGGTCCCGGCCAGGAATCCGCCCACGACCGGATAGGGAATGAAGCGTGCAAAACCGCTGAGTTTGAACTGTCCGAACAAGATAAATATCAGGCCAGCCAGCACGGTCGTGACGATAATAGCGGTTACGGCTGTGGTGAAGGTTTCATCCAGGCTTGCGGAAGCAGACATGTTGCTAGCAACTCCGGCGACGATCAGGGCCAGGATGGCTGCCGGGGTATCCTGCGGAATAGTCATGGCGCCCGGTAAAGAATTGGTGAGCGCGCCGAGCAGAGGAATCATAAAGGCGCCGAAGAGAAGGATGCCGATTCCGTAGGCGACATAAGGTGCTAGCACTCCGGAAAATATCAGCGCTGCCAGTGATATTTCGAAGCTGACAACAGTTATCCCCACGATCAACCCCGCCGTCAGGCTGGGCACCAGCTTTTTGGGTTGGAATTCCTCGATAAAACTTTTCACCCTTGGCAAAACCTTTCGCATGAGTAGGGAAAGAACAGGTTCAGCAACGATAACCCCTCAAGATATTTCAGGTTTCTCGCGGTCCAGCCATAGCTCACGGTACTGACGGTTCCAGTCGATCAGGAAGCGCAGAGCGATGACGGCACCAACCGCGATGGCGATCCAGAATTCAATACCACGTAGACCGAGCAGCCAGAAAACCGGTGACATCAGGATGCCCGTGAAAACGCTGGCACGCGCGCCGTGACGGATTGTCAGTAACAGCGTAATGAGTATTGCCAGCCCGACCAACATTGCCAGTGGCTCTGCTGCCAGGAGCGAACCACCCGCGCAGGCCAATCCCATCCCGCCGCGGAACCCCGCGAAGATCGGCCAGCAGTGACCGATGACCGCAGCCCCCGCCGTAAGCGGCACAATCCAGATTGCGGGAGAAAATTGCAGTGCCAGCCATGTGGGAAGGAAACCTTTGGCGATATCAACCACCAGAACCAGCACGCCCCAGCCAAAGCCCGCCTGCCGGATGGTGTTGGTCGTGGTGGCATGACCGGAACCGGCTTCGCGTACGTCCACGTCCTTGATCAAGCGTGTGATCCAGATGGAGGGCGTCAGCGAGCCGCTCAGGTAGCCAAGCATTGGAAATATGAGTGCCGCAAAAAACAGGTTCGTCATTGGCTGGAATCCATCGCTACTTTTTCCTCTTCTCTTCAGACTGACTGACTTTTCTGACTTTATCAAGAAAACGATAGAGCCTGAACATCAGGGGTCCCAGGAGTATTGCAACCAAAACAATGATGATGAGGATTTCTGTCCAACCGATGGCAATAATCGGGCGACAGGATAACAAACTGAGCAACAATACGATCAGACTACTTGATTTTGGGAAATTTAATCTCAACTTATTCAATACACTAACCTGCTCTCACTTGTTCGCGGACTTCGTAATGCTGTGAGCGCGCATCAAAACGCGCCAGAACTGCACGCGCTTTTTCCGGCACATAAGCGGCTTCATAATCTTCCCCGGCGAATGCGCGCACGGCGTCGATGGAGTCAAACCACATCACCGTGACGAATTCCACCTCGTCCTCCAACTCGCGGCGGAAGACCTGGATTTCGCGAAACCCCGGGATTTCTCTGTCTTTGATGCCAACAATGACTTCGCCCTTGAGCAGGGTTTCATACGTATCAGCATTTTCAGGGGTGGTGTAGCCGTGCCAGATGCGACTGATCATTTTTTACTCTCCTAAAATTTCCTTGACACGCCCGACCTGCCCGCTCTGCAAGCGGACCTTGATTCCATGCGGATGCGCGACCGATTTGGTCAGGATGTCTTTTACAACCCCCTCGGTAAGCTTACCAGTGCGTTGGTCCTGCTTCAGAACGATGCGGACATGCAGACCAGGTTTGATGTCAGCGCGCTTTGTGCCGCTCATAGTTCTTCATCCAGCACAGTGACGCCCAACAGACTCACCACTTGGATAGCCTGCGGCGGTGAGATGATGGCACCCTGCATGTCCTTAGGGGAGACTTGCAGACCGTCGAGAGTTGAGCCTCGCAGGTCGGCGTCTTGCAGGTTCGTGTTGCGCAGGTCAGCGCTTGTCAGGTCACAGCGTTTGAAAATTGTACCCTCTAAACTTGCACCCTCGAATGTGGCAGTCCGCAGGATACAGTCTTCGAAATGCAACGCTTTCGTCTGGCTGGATACGAAGACCGCCCCTTCGAGATTACAATCTTTGAATCGGACGTCACCCAGTTGCACGGACAGCAATTGGACGCCCATCAAACGGCATCCGATCAACTCCACCCGGCGGAAACGCGCCTCCTCCAGGAATGCTCCCGATAGATCACAGGCTTCCAAGAGGGCATCCAGTATGCTCATCTTAGGCAGGCGCGAGCCTGTGAAATTCGTGTTGCGAAGAGAAACCTCTT
>JBAVJG010000313.1:0-14120 GCA_049687655.1 Anaerolineales bacterium
CGCGGATACCCAGTGGTTCAACTGGGTTTTGATTGCAAATCTTTTTCCGGAAATGGACACGGCCCAAATCAGGCGCTTGAAATGGCCATTTGACTCCGCGGGGCTGCAATTTGTAGGCTTGGAAACAGAGAGTGAGAGCACAGGGAATGGATTTAACATGTTGCCATTCATTGTTACGATTGCAGTAATGCTGCCTCTCTTTACAAGCGGGGGGTATTTATTGCAGAGCGTGACCCAGGAGAAGAGCAGTCGGATCATGGAAATCTTACTGGTTTCCTTGCGCCCCTGGCATATGCTGGCGGGCAAGCTGCTGGGATTGGGCGCATTGACCCTGATCCAATACTTGATCTGGGGGTTGATCGCTTTCATTGGTTTGCAGGTCACCGGGCAGGGTGTTTCGGGATTGTTGGGGGGAATCAGCCTGTCGGTGGTAGAACTCGCATTGGTTGTGCCGTTTGCATTGGGAGGCTTCCTGCTGTACGCTGGCCTGATGGCAGGGATTGGCGCCCTGGCTCCTGACATGGAAGGCAGCCGCACTTGGGTGTTTGTCATCAGCTTACCCATGATGATCCCGATCTACCTTTGGACTGCGATTGTGAATGCTCCCAACGGAGCGTTTGCGGTAGCCCTTAGCATGATTCCCTTTTCTGCGCCGGTCGCCATGTTAATGCGCATGACCACTGACGCAGTCCCGATATGGCAATTAACAACCAGTCTGGTTCTGTTGGTGCTTACCGGAATCGGGATAATCTGGTTGATGGCGCGTCTTTTCCGGGTGCAAACTTTGCTGAGTGGAGAGTCGATTTCTTTGAAGCGCTTTTTGGGGGCTATTCGGGGATGATGCTTCAAGGAAAAATTATGACACAATCTGCAATCTTATGCAGGTTCATATACACGCTCTCCCAGGATTTTGGATAACTCGTCTTGACTGACGGTTTCATCGCGGAGTAACGTTTCTACCAGGACTTCTAACTTATCCCGGGCCTGTGTCAGGAGTTCCCTGACTTTTTCGTGTCGATCGTTCAACAGTTGTTGGATATATTCATCGATGCGAGCTTTGGTTTCCTCGCTATAGTTGTGACCCTGGGAAAGTTCATAACCGAGGAATGGTTGCTCTTCATCTGATGCCAGCGCCATGAGACCCAGATCGCCCATCCCCCAGCGCGTAACCATGCGGCGCGCCAGGCGAGTGGCTTCCACCAGATCGTTTTCAGCGCCGGTGGTGATATCTCCGATGGCGAGTTCTTCGGCAGTGCGGCCCCCCAGCATCACCGTAATGCGGGAGAGCAAATATTCTCGACTGTAGTTGAGCTGGTCTTCACCGGGTAATTGCTCGGTGACACCTAGAGCGCGTCCATGCGGAATGATGGTCACTTTATGCACCGGGTCTGCATGTGGCAGCAACCAGGCAGCTAACGCGTGTCCGGCTTCATGATACGCGACCACTTTGCGATCATGATCGCTCAAGATGGTGGAACGGGCTGCACCCAGGATGATTCGGTCGAGGGCTTCCTCGAAATCCTGCATGCTGACCTGGTCATTCCCGGCGCGTGCTGCGATCAAGGCGGCCTCGTTGCACAGGTTTGCCAGATCTGCGCCGCTGAAGCCGGTTGTGGAGCGCGATACCAGGAGCAGACTGACATCCGGTGCCAGTCGTAATCCGCGCGTATGAATCTTAAGGATACCCTCACGTCCGCGGCGATCAGGCAGGCCGACTGTGATCTCGCGGTCGAAACGGCCGGGGCGCAGGAGAGCCGGATCGAGCACATCGGGACGGTTTGTAGCTGCGATCAGGATGACTTCGTGACGGTCATCGAAGCCGTCCATTTCGACCAGTAACTGGTTGAGGGTCTGTTCACGTTCGTCATTGACCGCGCCCAACCCAGCGCCACGTCGACGGCCGACAGCGTCCAACTCGTCGATGAAGATAATGGCTGGTGCGCTGGCTTTGGCTTTCTCGAACAGGTCACGCACCCTGCTGGCGCCTACACCCACGAACATTTCTACAAACTCAGAAGCGCTGATCGTGTAAAAAGGCACTTCGGCTTCGCCAGACACAGCGCGCGCCAGCAGAGTTTTGCCGGTACCAGGAGGACCGATCAGCAGCACTCCGCGCGGGATACGCGCACCGATATTGTGATACTTCTGCGGGTTGCGCAGGAATTCCACCACTTCGCTCAATTCTTCTTTGGCCTCCTCGGCGCCAGCTACATCTTCAAAGGTCACTTCGGGGCGTTCCTGGTCATATTGACGAGGTTTGCTGTGCCCAAAATTGAAGATACCACTCTGAGATTTTAAAGTCTGTCTTCCCATCCAGGCCATGGCCGCGATCAACAGGATGAAGGGCAGGCCGTTGATGAGCAGGTCAAGGATGAGCGGATTGGAAGGTGTTTTTACGTTTAGAACAACATTGTTTGCTTCGAGCAACGGGATCAAGTTTGGGTCGCCAACGGCTTCGGGAAAGGTTGTGGTGAAAGCGGTAAACAGTTCAGGTTTGGAGGCATTCTGTGAATTGGAAGCAGGTTGAGAGGTCGGAAGAGGCGTGGCAAGCTGGTCGGGCGGAATCAAGTCCGTAGCGGGAAGTCCATTCTTGAAATCTCCGCTGATCTGTGCACCTTTTATTTGCACAACTTTAACATTCCCGGCATCGACCTGATCTATGAAGGCCGTGTAGGGAACAGCGATTTCCTGTTGCGCTTGCGGCATGAGCGTCCAGATGTTCCAGATGAACAGGGCGAAGAGAATCACCCACCAGAGCGGTGATATGTGGGGGCGCTCCGGCGGAGTAGGTCCTTTGGAAGGTGGTGTTGATGGCGGTGTGTTCATATTTTTCTAGCTCGATTGAGCTACTTCCTGATCGAGCACTTCTAGAGCCCTTTCTGCAGCCCAGGCTTCCTGGCTAGTCCAGCCTGATTCGAAGCCGGGGATGGTTTGCTTTTCGAGTTCTTTGAAGAGAATGATTTCACGATTTTTTAATATTTGGCGGTCGTTGAACACGCGCAGGATGTGGCGAACGCCCTCGCGCATCCATACGGAATCAAAGTTTTTGATGAACGTATTCAGCAGTGGGCGCAGAGAGTCTCGCCCCAGGCGGATCAGGCTCTCCATGGCTGCCCAACGCACGCCGATGTCTTCATCCATTAACATATCGGTCAAGGGGGCAGCCGTTTCGGGGATGCGGAGCTCGCCCAGCGTCTTCACCGCTTCCCAACGGATGTGCGCATTCTGGTTTTGGAGCGCCTCCAGCAAGGCCGGGATACATTCCAGGCCGATGTGCTCGAGCTGTAAACGCGCCCGCTGGCGGACCAATTCATTTTTGTTACCCAGGTCAGCGATCAATTTTGAGATTTGGGTTTCCGAGGAAGTTTCTAAGCGTTGTTCGTATTGAGTGTGTAACATATATTCTCCTTGTATGCGTCGTATACTTATCGTACGCCAAAAGTGTCCTCATGTCTTTACAAGAATCTAGATAGAACCATAAGAAAACCTTAAAGCAGACCAGGCAGGCTAAAGTCTGCCTGGTCTGCTTTAAACGTAAAACCCTGTCCTATCTTTTTCCAAATACGAAGGCGATGTACGCCATCACGCTTAGCGATGCCAACCACAATGAAAGTACCAGCAGGCGCGCACCCTGTGCTGCTTTTTGACCCTCAAGGTTCAATGGGTGTTGACGGCGGGGGAGGAGGAACCCGCCGCCAATCACCAGGGTCAATAACAAACTGCCGATAACGAAAATCTTCCAGGGGACCATCGCCTTCTTTCGGAAACACAAGTACCGCAACAACCCTAGCTTTATGGTATTTCTTCGCTTATCGAAGGATAACGTTCAAAATATCCCTGCAATTTCAAGCGGTTGCGGCACTTGAGGAGAAGATAATCTTAGAATATCACCCCCCCATGATTTGTGTCCCTAAAAACAGTTTATCGGAACCTTAAGCAAACTTTAAATTGGCTTGACCGGATGCAACGGCAGCCAGACTGTAAATTGGGACCCTAGGCCCGCATCGCTCTCTAATTCAAGCCTGCCACCGTGTGCCTCGACTAGTTCGCGTGCGATACTGAGCCCCAACCCCATGCCCTGTGGGAAGCGACGTCCTTGTCCGCCACGCACGAAGGGCTCGAACATTTTTTCCTGCTGGCCTGGCGGGATGCCAGGACCGGTGTCACTGATCCGTATCCAGATATACTGGTCATTTGCGCCCGCTTCAGTGACTACCGTGCCGCCGCCGGGAGTGAACTTGATGGCATTACTGACCAGGTTCCCGATCACCTGTCCCAATCGCAATGGATCGGCCTGCAGCGGCGGCAGGGAATCCGGAAGTTTCATCTCCCAGTGCAATCGCTTTTGTTTTGCGGCTTGCTGCCAGGGAGTGAGCATTTCCGGTAACCAGGTGGCCAGGTCCAGCGGTTGACGGTCCAATTCCAATACGCCCAGGGCTTGTTCGTGCAGATGCGACAGGTCCTCCAGCAGGCGCTGCAGGCGGGCGGTTTCCAGGTCCATGCCGGCCAGCATTTCTTCATAGAACTGCGGGTCACGGTTTGCGCCGTGCGAAAGGGCTTCGATGCCCATTCTCAAGGCTCCTAAAGGACGCCCGATCTCATGGATAAGGTTGGCCAACAGGCGCTTGCGGGCTGCCTCCAGGCTGTGCAGGCGTTCAAACAACACGTTGACAGCGCGTGACAGTCGACGGGTTTCTTCTGCCCCCATTTCCGGCAAAGCTTCGCTGCGTTCCCCGTTCGCCAAAGAGTAAACGGCGCTTGTCACCTGTTGGACGGGCGCACCCACATTGATCGCCAGTGTAATACCCAGCCCTGCACCTAAGAGAAGAGCAGCGACGAGGATGCCGGTCAGTAAATAGCGCAGTTGATAAAGTTGTTCGATAAAGGAGTAATAATGGAATGACAGACGGACAAATCCGAGCAATTCTCCATCCGGGCTGATCACGGGTGCGAGCGCATCTGCAATATCATCGTCCAGCAACTGGCTGGAACGCAATTGCGTGGCAATCTCTCCTTCCCTGGCAGCTTCGTAGCTGGGATGTTCTACCCGAGTCCCGAGACGGTCAGCATCTGCGGGGTCGCTGGAAGCGAGCAGAGTCCCATTGCTGTCCATCAACATCACGCGTCCGTCAGCGCGAAAGGATCCCTGGGCAAGCAATTGCTGTGCGTAGGCCGGATCCTGCCAAATTTCCTGGTCGCGCGCGGCCAAACGACTAAGCATCAGCGCATTTCCTCTCAGCTCAGACAGCAAAGAGGGCAGGAGGATTTGAGTCTCGATCAGATAGATCGTTGCAATCCCCATCAAGGGGATGACGATCAACAAGGGCAGAATATGGCTCAGGATGAAACGCCCGCGCAGGGTGTTGAGCATCAGGCCTCTTGGGGAATCAGCTTGTAACCAACGCCATGAACAGTGACGATCCGTTCCGGTTTCTCAGGGATGTTCTCAAGTTTTTCACGCAACCAGCGTATGTGGACGTAAACCACCTGCGGTTCACCAACATATTCCGCCCCCCAGACGTTAGAAAGCAGGTCTTGCGTGGAAAGCACCTGTCCCGCGTGCTGCATAAGCGTGTGCAGCAGGTCAAATTCCCGGCGGGTGAGGTCCAGGGGCTGGTTAGCCAGGGTGACGGTGTGTGCCAGCGGATCAAGGGTCAGGTCTCCGGCGGTGACCGGCTCTTTGTCAGCCAGCACAGGTTGTCCGTTCCCGGCCCGACGCATCACCGCTTTGACATGCGCTAAGAGCACGCTCATGTCAAATGGCTTGGTAATGTAGTCCTCGGCTCCCAGTTCCAGGCCCAGGACTTCGTCCAATTCGCGCCGCCGGGCCGTGACAAAGATGACCGGCACATGGACCTGATCTTTGAAACTGCGCAACGCGTCCAGGCCATCCATACCGGGTAAGCCGATGTCGAGCAAAACCAGGTCGGGTCTGTCACGGTGTGACATGGCCAGGGCATCTTCGGCATTGGCAGCGCTGCTGGCGCGATACCCGGCCTGCTCCAGGTTAAAGGCCATGCTGCGACGCATGAGCGCATCGTCATCTACAACCAGAATATGTTTTTGCATAGGGTCCCTCATTCTTCATAGGGATGAACCGTTGCTATCTTGGTTCATTCCGAAAACATTTAAGGCTGGAGCAGGCAACATATATCAATTTATGAAAGGTTTAAGCCCCACAACCCAACCTTCGCCCTTAGTATAGCTAGTTGACGAGGCTAAGGCAAGTAGTCCTGTATTATTCGTACTAAGGCAACAAGCCTCGAACGGGGATGGCAGGTAATTTTTCGATTTTTTCCTTGTCCAGTTTCAAGTGTAGGCTGCTTTCATTAATCGTTTCTATTTCTGCAACGGGGATGAAAACATCCTTTTGTCCAAAGATGTGTCCCTCTCGGAGGATCAAGTGTGTTACGTGACCACCGTTCTGATCGACGAGAAATTCGTCTACGTTGCCAATCACATATCCGTCAGCAGAATAAACGAGTGTGCCTCGATTAACAGCCAGTTCGTTTACGGGGGTATGGTAAATTTTTTCTTCGATAAATTTCTTTTCGGGCACAATAACCGGTTCCATGTAAGAAATATCAGACACCTGCATGTAATGAGGCACAGTTATCTGAATATATTCCACATCGTAAAGCGGAGGCAGGCTTTGCAGCATTGTCTCGCTGAGTTTCAGGTGGATGTTATCGGTCAGGCTGGCATCGATCATATCGATCGGTACTAACCGTTCGGTGTGTGGTCTTTTGCTCTCCTTCACAATCAGATGCGTGACGACATCGTTCAATGGGTTAAGAATAACTGCGTTTGAGGTTCCGCACATCTTGTCCTGACAGTAAACTTTGGCATTGATAGGAATATCCATTTTGAACTCCTTGTTTGGCTGTATGAAATGTCCTATTCCATACGATCAAAAAAGATTTATTCTTATTCTATCGAAATGCACTGGTAGCGTCTTTATGTAGCCATAATATCTGCATTAAGTCTGTCTTAAATGTCCATATTATGTAGGACTTATGCAGTCCGCAAAAAGGTGCCGGAAATAGGGGCTGCGAGCAGCGCTCGCAGCCCCTATTTCCGGCCTTCTCAAATTCAACTGCGTAAGTCCTGTTATGTTGATATCAGGGAATTGAAACAGTTTCCATCAGTGGAGAACGTCAATCAACCACGCTTATGCGGGTTCTACAGTTTCTGTAACAAGTTTATGAGCAGCAGCTTTATCCACCAGCCAGATGGGATGGGCGCCGTTAGGCCGAATAAGTTGTGCAGGCAGTTCGAGCGGATGATAGGCGCCTTCAAGTACGCTTTGAAGTGCGGAGGCTTTATCCGCCCCGCTGACCAGGAAGATTACATCCCTGGCCTGATTGATGAGCGGTGCCGTCAGGGTAACGCGATACATACTTTTTTCAGCCTGATAGACTTCGTCCACCCAGCGTTCACTTTCATCCAGCACAGGCATATGGGGGAAGAGCGAAGCGGTGTGGGCGTTAGCGCCCAGGCCGAGTAGGATCAAGTCAAAAACTGGCGGCTGGTCGCCGAAGAAGTCCCGCAGTTCGGTTTCATAATGAACGGCAGCCAACGCTGCTGGCAAGTCGCCAAGGATGGGATGGATTTGAATTTTCGGTATGGGAACATGATCGAGCAATGTCTTTTGTGCCATCCCAACGTTGCTGCGCGGATCATCCACCGGGACACAGCGTTCGTCACCCCAGAAGATATGGACAGATTCCCAGCGGATTTGCTCCCGTATGGGCGTGCTCGCCAAGATTTCATACAAGCGGAGCGGTGTACGCCCGCCTGAGAGCGCCACGCTGAAACGCCCATTGGTATTGATGGCCTGATCAGCCAGCTCAACAAACATCTCAGCAGCAGATTGGCTAAGAACCTCCAGATCATTGAAGATTCGGATCATTTCTTTCTCCTTCGGGTCCAGACCTGAGCGTGTCGGTTACAACCAACTGCGTCCATCCTGGGCGATGAGTGTCTCGGCGCTCTCGGGCCCCCAAGTGCCACTGTGGTAATTGGGGAAGTCGGAGGCTTCGACTGAGTTCCAGACCTCCAGCACGGGATCGACCACTTGCCAGGCGCATTCGACCTGGTCGGCGCGCATGAACAGGGTGGCATCGCCCTGCATAACGTCTAGCAGCAGGGTCTCGTAGGCTTCTGGCGGCTCGGTCTTGAAGGCTTCCGCATATCGGAAAGTCATATCCTTTTGACTGAGACGCAACGTGACTCCGGGTTGCTTGGCCAGGAAACGCAGGCTGATACCTTCATTGGGATGGATGTCGATCTGCAGACAGTTGGGCTGCCAGTCGATGGCGGCGGAGGTGGGAAAGGACTGGTGTGGCACCGGTCGGAACTGGATGATGGCCTTCGAGTCATCTTCAGCCATGCGTTTGCCGGTGCGCATATAAAACGGGACATCCTGCCAACGCCAGTTGTCGATAAAAAGTTTCAGCGCGGCGAATGTTTCGGTGCTGGATTCAGGATCGACGTCCGGTTCGTTGCGATAGCCGGGAACCTGTTCGCCCTCCAGCCAACCGGGTCCGTACTGGCCGCGAGCAGCGTAATGCCGCAGATTGTCTGCGGGAATAGGACGGATGGCGCGCAGTACGTCCACTTTGCGGGCGCGGATCTCGTCAGCAGTGAAGGCGACCGGCGATTCCATGGCGATCAGGGACAGGATCTGCATCAGGTGGTTTTGGATCATGTCGCGCAATGCGCCGGCGTGATCGTAGTATTCACCGCGATGTTCCACCCCGAGCGTTTCGGCCACCGTGATCTGGACGTGATCGATGTAGCGGCGGTCCCAGATGGGTTCGAAGAGGGCGTTGGCAAAGCGAAAAGCCAGGATATTCTGGACAGTCTCCTTGCCGAGAAAATGGTCGATGCGGTAAATCTGGGGTTCTGCGAGTGTTTCGAGCAGGGATTGGTTGAGTTCATAGGCCGATTTCTGATCGTGGCCGAATGGTTTTTCGAACACCAGCCGCGAGTGCTGCAGGTCTTTCGTGAGCCCGGCTTTACCCAGGTTGTGGACGATATCCTCCACAATTGTAGGCGGCGTAGCCAGATAGAAAACGTGCTCGGCCTGCTCGCCCAGATCCTTATCCTGCTCCTTGAGGGCTTTTGCCAGGCTGTCAAAAGTGTCGGACTTATTGAAATCTCCGTTCAAACAGTCTACGAGATGGTCCGCGAATTCTGTCCATTTGGAAGCATCAACCTTATCGTGGCGAGCAAATTGGTTAACGCCATCATGCAGTCGGTCTCGCCAATCGTCCCCTGAAATGGACTTGCCGTCCACGCCGAAGATGGCGAATTTATCTGGCAGCAAATCATCGAGAAACAAATCAAAAAGGGCAGGCACCAGTTTGCGCCAGGTCAGGTCTCCGGCTGCTCCGAAGATGACCAGCGCAGTGGGGGCTAATTGCGGTTTGTTCTTCATGGATTACTTCTGCTCCCATTCGGTGTGGAAAACACCACTTTTGTCGACGCGTTCGTAGGTATGTGAGCCGAAATAATCGCGTTGAGCCTGGATCAGGTTGGCGGGCAGTCGTTTGGCGCGCAGGCTGTCATAATAGGTTAGCGCGGCGGTGAACCCGGGTACGGGAATGCCCAGCCCGATGGCGGTCTGTGCCACTGTCCGCAGATTAGCGATGCGTTCTGTCACAGCGCTGCCCAGGGTTTCATCGAGCAGCAGGTTGAGCAGATTTGGCTGATTGGCGTAGGCAGCCCGAATCGGTTCCAGCAGCGCCGAGCGGATAATGCAGCCGCCGCGCCAGATGCGAGCGACGTCCGAAAGGTTCAGATCGTATTCGTATTCCTGAGAGGCGCTGCGCAGTTGCGCCATGCCCTGGGTGTAAGTCATGATAATGGCGGCGTACAGGCTGTGCCGTACCTGCTCCACCAACGTATCTCGTTTGCCCTCAAAAGGCTTGTGGGATGCGCCAAAATTTTCGGTCATAGCCGCCCGTTCATTATCCTGCCCCGAAAGGTTACGCATTGCCACGGCGATGTCGATATTCGGGGTGGGTTCTTGCAAAGATAACGCGTCTTGCGAGGTCCACTTGCCGGTGCCTTTCTGTCTGGCGGCATCCAGTATCACGTCGATCAGGTGCTTGCCGGTCTCATCGTCCACTTTGCGAAAGATATCGGCGGTGATCTCCACCAGATAACCGTTCAACTCGGCCTGGTTCCATTCATCGAACAGATCGCCCAGTTCTTCATTCTCCATTCCCAGCCCGTGCCGCAGAAAATCGTATGTTTCGGCCAGCAACTGCATGATGCCATATTCGATACCGTTGTGAACCATTTTGACGTAATGACCAGCGGAGCGCGGCCCCAGATAGGTGACGCACGGATCACCGTCCACGTGCGCGGCGATAGCTTCCAGCACGTCTCTGACTAGGCTGTAAGCCTGCTTCGGCCCCCCGGGCATCATGCTGGGCCCATGCCTGGCTCCGTACTCCCCGCCCGAGACGCCCATCCCAAAGAAATGCAGTCCCTTTTCTTCGAGCGTTTTCTGGCGTGAGTTGGTATCAGTGAAATGGGAATTGCCCGCGTCGATCACCAGGTCGCCTTCTTCGAGATGTGGTAACAGCTCATGGAGTACGGCATCAACAATCAGCCCTGCGGGAACGAGCATCATCACAGCGCGCGGTTTTTTTAGCAGAGCCACGAAGTCGGCCATATTTTCCGCGCCTTGCACGGGCAGGCCCTCAGCCTCGTGGCCCAATTGGGCTACCTGTTTGGGGTCTTTGTCGTAACCGGCCACGGCAAATCCATGCTCGGCCATGTTGAGCAGCATATTGCGGCCCATCACACCCAGGCCGACCATACCGATTTCATATTTTTCTTGAGTCATTTTCTAATTCCTACCTTTTGTGCTAAAGCATACTTTCCAAGTCGATTTATACGAGAAGTGTATTCCTCTTAATCTTACCCCACCTTTAATCCTAGCTCATCCAGGGCCGTGTGTGTAGCCTGGTAACTGGTGTGATGAATGCCCTGGAGGCCCAACCCTTCGGCCACTTCTACAAACAGACGACGGTCGTCAATGTAGACCACTTGCTCTGGCGCGGATTGGGAAATATCCAACGCAATGCGGTAAATGTCCAGATCGGGTTTGCGATAGTGGACAAAGCAGGAGGATGCAAATGCGTCAATCACTTCGTGCAAGTTGAATTGCTGGATGCGGTAGCGAGTCAACTCCCGGCCCTCGTTGCTGACGGCAACTGTTTTGAGGTGATGGTGCGCTTTTAAGACGCGCACCAGGTCGATCATCTCGTTATATGGCTGCGAACGGGAAAACATGAAGGTACGGAATTCCTCCATCGAAAATGAGCGTTCTTCATAAAATACGACCCGGTTAAGGTAATCTTCGAGACTCAGCTTACCCGATTCGTAGGTGTCGTAGGTCAGGTGATGGCGTTCATCCATTTCATTGTGATCGATGTGGAAGGTCTCGGCGGCATGCTTGCGGGCGTGACGGTCCCAGCCGTTGGTCAGCAGCACGCCGCCGATGTCAAGGAAAAGCGTTGTAATTGGCGGTGGTGTAGGCATTGTTACTGCCCTCCTAATGTTGGGCTGATGGCGTTAATGACCCACTGTGTTTGGTGTCATGGAATATTTGACCGGGTCGCCAGGGTGTTCCCAGGGCAGGTAATAACCAGCGGTCGAGACCCCACCAACCGGCCGTTTTCCACGCCAGAACCAGGAAGATGGAAAGCATCAACAGGATCGGGTTGAGGCTGACAGCGCCGGCCATCATGTAGTTGAGGTTCATCAGAATCCCAAAGAAGGCGGCAAGACCCGCAAATGCGCCCAGGATTAACCCAATTCCAACCAGGGTTTCACCAAAAGCGACCAGTTGGCTCCAGATGCCTGTATGCGGAAGAACCACATTATGTAAGAAGGCGGCATACCAACTCTGGACGTCAGGATGTTCACCGGTGGCCTTGGTCAGCGCATTGTTGACGAAGCCGGTCAGGGCTGTACCCGCTTTGCTGCCAACCCAGGCGGGATTGGTCACCTTGCCCCAGCCAGCTTTCAACCAGGTCCAGCCGACGTACAGGCGTACGATCAACCACACCCAGGCCCAGCTTACTTTACCGAATAGCGCTTGTGTAAAGGGCGGGTCAGTGATTTGATGTACTTCTGAAGATTTCATTGCATTCTGTTTTGTGTTCATTTTTATACTCCTATAGAACTGCGTAACTCCTATCCTACTGCTGCTTGCATATTCACCTGAACTCGAATCTATCGAATTGCCTTCAAAAACCAGGATTCTGGTTCGGATATTTGCGCAGCACTCTGTAAATATGTTTCGAACGTACTCATTTCCATTTGCGTCTTACGGGTACCGTGGGCAGAGTTTCGATAGCTTCTTTGTCCAGCTTGAGATAGACGCCATCCTCTGCAATTTTGTCGATTTCGGATACAGGGATGGTGACATCCTTTTTTCCCCACAGATGTCCTTCGCGCAAGATCAGGTGAGAGATATTGTTGTTTTCAGGATCAACCAGGAATTCATCCACTTTACCGACCTCCCCGTCCGTGGCTTTGACAGGTGTGCCACGGCGAATAACGACTTCGCCTGCAGGGATGTGCTCGTGCTCAAAAGGCATTGGCATAGCCTCATACATTGCGTAAGGCCAGACTTCATATGGAACGCTGTACGGGAAGGATGCTTCCAATTGCCCCCCTTCTATAAAGTCGGTCTCCTCGAACGTGTCCATGTCAGATAGATCGTTCTGGCTGCAACGTAGCTGGATCGAACTTGGCGAGGACGCGAGAATCCTATCGACCGGAACCAGGTGTTCAATAGATGGGAAAGCCTTTTCGGCAACGACCAGGTGCGTGACGCGCTCGTTAACCGGGTTTATGATCAGACAGGTAGAGCGGCCGCAAGCTTTGCCGGCACACAGAACATCTACATTGATGGGGATATCCATAAGGTTTACTCCTTTGAGTTGTAAGCTTCAACGCACTTACAGTTCTACTGTATCACCCGCATGTTCTGGTTGTCTTTATTCCTCACTTATGGAGGTATTAAGCAAGTATTAAGCGCTGAAATCGATCGTTCAAAAAATCGGCTGCTCACGTTATGTGGACAGCCGGTTTTAGAGTAATGGAGTGCTGAAGCGCATCAGCGTCGTCGCCCGCCCAACCGTAGTAGGAACAGGAACAGGTTGACAAAGTCCAGATAGAGGCTTAATGCGCCCAGGATACCAAGGCGGGCTTCGATATCTTCATCTCCCTGTTGCAAGGCAGTGGCAGTCATACGCTTAATACGCTGCGTGTCGAACATGCTCAATCCCAGGAAAAGGAGAATGCCCGCAAAGGTGACAATCCATCCCAGAGTGGAATTCGCCCAAAAGATGTTGATAAGCATGGCGATGATCAGGCCAATGATCCCCATAAGCAGGAACGTGCCCATCTTGGCCAGATCGATTTTGGTGGTATAGCCAATAATGCTCATCACACCAAACAGGGATGCACTTGCCAGAAAGGTATAAGCTACACTGCCCAGCGTGTAGACTACGAAAAGTACGGACAGAGTCAATCCATTCAAAGCTGCGTAGATGAGGAACAGGGCGATAGCTGTCGCTGACGAGATGCGCTTGATGCCCCAGGATAGCCCCACCACCAGCGCCAGTTCGACGAGCAGTAATCCAAAGAAGATAAGGGGTTGGCCTGTCAATACCTGGAACAGGGGCGAGGCGCTGACAAAAGCGGCAACTCCGGCGGTGATGAACAAGCCCAACGTCATCCAAACGTAGACGCGCCTGAGTACGGCTCCCAGAACATTTCTAGAGTCGCTGTCAATATAGGTGCGGAGATGGATATCCGGATAGTTATATGCCATATTTGCCTCTATTTCCCCCCTGCCGGGCTTTCCACAAGTGGCAGCTTGGCGACGCAATTATCCTCACCGAAGATATTTGGGACATAGCCGTCTGCGTGCCAGTCATTGCACCAGACCTTGCCATTGATCAAATACCGGAACTGGTACTCATGCCCCGGGTCCAGTTCGAGTTCTGCGGTGTACACATCATTGTGCAACCTCATCGGCGTAGCACTATGTTTCCAGTTGTTGAAATCGCCCGCCAGGTTGACGTGCT
>JBAVJG010000314.1:0-4155 GCA_049687655.1 Anaerolineales bacterium
CGGACAATTATTCTCCTGTGGGCGGCTCAAGGCGGCCAGCACAGAGCCGTAGGTGTAATAATAGACGACCGTGCTTGGAGACAATGCCAGCCCTGTCACCTCTGCAGGCGTATCGTTGGGACCACAACCGCCACGACCGTCGCAAGATTCTTCCGCCGTGCAGCCATCTATGGCGCATTTCAAGGCCGGGATAGAGCCCTCATAGTTGCGAGATTTAAAATAGATAATGCCCAACTGCCCGTACACATCCGCATTGTCAGGTTGGAACTCCAATGCCTTCTGCACGTTCCGCGCTGCGATGAAGAATTCGCCCATTTGCGAATAGGTTTTCGAAATGGATAGATAGGGGATTGGGTCTTCCACTTCCAGTTGCTCATTGATACTGGCCGCTCTTGCAAAATATTCCAACGAGGTTTCATACAACTCTCTGGCAGTTTCCTCATTGGGGCTCGCAAATGCCAGTCGGCGGTAGTTCGCACCGGCCCGCAGATAAAGGAAGGTAAGATTGGGCGTGATCGAGATGGCCGTATCGTATTCCTGAATAGCCTGGTTATATTGTCCGAACGATTCGAGCACGTAAGCATAAACGCGGTGCACATCCATTAATGAGGGATCACGTTCCAGTGCCTGTGTAATGTTGATCTCAGCCTGGTTCCATTTTTGCTGATCGACCAGGATTTCGGCATAGAATGCCAGCGCCAATGTATTTGTATTATCCAACAACAAAGCGCGATTGGCTTCCTGCTCCGCCTGGAACAGGTATCGTTGTGCCTGTTCGTCATCCACCAGATTGGGGTTGGCATTCCAGTCCAGCACGAAGGAATAGATGGCATGTGTAAAGCTATCATCCGGCGCAAG
Source organism: Anaerolineales bacterium (assembly GCA_049687655.1). Classification (GTDB taxonomy): domain Bacteria; phylum Chloroflexota; class Anaerolineae; order Anaerolineales; family Villigracilaceae; genus JAABUE01. The sequence goes on from JBAVJG010000314.1 coordinate 859, forward strand.
CTCGATTGCTTTCTCGGCCGACTCAAGCGCTTGCCCCAATCGCTCCCGTTGGGCATCGTCGGTGGTCAGCAGCGAGGAGGAGTAGATCTGGATACGTGCCAGCTTGGCCCACACTTCTGCGTTGTTCGGGTCGACCCGGACGGCCTCCTGATAAGCCACAATAGCTGCATCCATATCCCCGGCGGTGAATTGCGCATCGCCTTCCATGGAAAATGATTCAGCGTAGCGCGTGGGAGTTGGCGTCGGCAGGAACAGGGGTTGGACCTCGCCCTGGTCCACCTTGCGGATCAACCAGACGCCACCCAGAATCATGACAATCAGGAAGAACAAGCGGTAAATATTCGGCCCTTGCTTGCGGTAGAACAGGTTCCGGCGTGAATTTAGATTCATGGTTCGGGGGTAGAGTTGATCGCCTCAGGTTCAGGTGTCTCTGTCGGTAAGGAGGGCAGGTCAGAGGTCGGTGTTGTTGCGAAGTTCTCCTGACAGATCGTGACCACTTCCCCGGCATTCGCCACTGCGATCTCATCCGTAGGGACACGCGCCTGGATCTGTTGCGCAATCTGCAATGCTTCGCCGCAGCGATTGAGACGAGCCAGCACCAATCCGTAAGTGAAATAATATTCAGCGATACGGGTATCATTCGCCAATGGGATCGGTTCAATAGGTTGGTTATCTTCGGTTGCGCCGCCGGCCACTACAATTTTAAGTTGCTCTACAGCCTCCGGCCATTGGAAGTTGCGATAATACATGACGCCCAGGTTGCCACGCAGGTTGGCATCCACAGGGTTATCGGTGACCGCAGTCTCGGCATATTGGGTGGCTTTGGCATACTCTCCTACGGCAGCATAGGCGCGCGAGATATACAAATCAGGCGTCGGGTCGCCGGGATTAAGCGTATTGGCGCGCGTGAACTCCTCCACGGCTTTATCATAAACGCCCAAAAAGCGATAATTGCGACCCAGGAACATATGCAGGTCGGGAATATTTTCATTGATGGCCAGAGCAGCCTGAAATTCACGAATAGCCTCTTCATAGTTCTGCGTGGCTTCGAGAATGATGCCGCGAGCGCGATGTGTTTCCAACGAGTTGGGGTCCAGGTCAAGCGCTACGCGTGACTCTTCAGCAGCTTTCGTCAAATCTTCGAAGGAGCCGGTGCCCGAATAATACGAATCGACCAGGATCTCAACGTAGATGGCATGCGCCATGGCGTTATTCGGATCGAGTTCAAGGGCGCGATTGATCGATGATTCAGCCGCCAGGTAATCACCCTGAAAATCCAGGGCCCAGGCAAGCATGACATGCGCCATCGAATTGTTCGGACTCAGTAACAACGCATCCTGGGCGCTGGTTCCCGCCTCGGCATATTGCCCGGCATAAATTTGCGCGCGCGCGCGCGAAATGAACAGGGTCGGGTCATCAGGCTGCGCTTGAATGGCATCCGTATAGGTATCAATTGACTGTACGAGTTTTCCTTCCAGGAAGAGAGCATCCGCCTCGACCGCATAGGATTCCGGGTCGCGTGTAGGTGTGGCCGTAGGCACAAATGGCTGAGGGACTTCCGGAATAATAACGCGGTCCAGATAAATTCCCGCCGCGATCAATAACAACAGAATCGTGATACGGAACCAGTTGGGCCGCTTACGGCGGCGGTTCATACTCCACTTGCTGCCTTTCAAATACATGTCGTCATCTTACCATCGCGTATACAGGCACGCAAGCTGCACCTTAGACCGTTCTAATGTTTCTTAGCCGTAGCTCTTTCAAAAAAAGTAACCGAATTTTGGGGTGTCGGGCGTGCGTGCCCGACACCCCAAAATTCGAACCTCTCCCAAATAATGGGCTTCCTTACTATAATTATTATGCTAGAATCGGAACTATGCAGTTCGAGGTTTTCACCCTCCTGCCCGATGTTTTTCCCCCATATTTAGAAAGCAGCATCCTCCAGCGTGCACGCCAGCGCGGGCTGGTTTCTGTCAACGTGCACAATATCCGGGATTACACTCATGACAGGCACCACGTAACGGACGACACGCCTTACGGTGGCGGCGGCGGGATGGTCATGAAACCGGAGCCTGTCTTCGAAGCCGTTGAATCCGTTCTGGGACTAGACGCGCATCAGATACAATCCCGGAACGGGGCACAGCCTCAATCTGTCCCCATTATTATGCTGACTCCCCAGGGACGGGTTTTTTCGCAATCCATAGCCAACGAATTATCCCGGCATGAGAGAATCGCCCTGCTTTGTGGCCGCTACGAGGGCTTGGATGAACGCATCCGCGAGCACCTGGTGACAGACGAAATCTCCATCGGCGACTATGTGCTTACCGGCGGCGAACTGCCCGCTCTGATCGTGATCGACGCGCTTACGCGTCTCATCCCGGGCGTGCTGGGCGACCCGGATGGCGCTGTAGACGACTCACACGCCACGGGTCTTTTGGAATATCCGCATTACACCCGACCGCCGGATTTCCGAGGTTGGAAAGTGCCTGAAATCCTGCTCTCCGGCGACCATGCAAAGGTCAACAAATGGCGCAGAGAACAGTCTCTGTTGAGAACGCTGGCAAGAAGACCGGATTTATTGGAAAAGCTTGACCTAACAGAGAAAGAACGGACATTCCTGAAAGAACATGGCTGGCAAAGTCAGAAGTAAGGAGACAATATGTCAACTCAAAAGTTTCCCTGGGGTAGAACCTTTCTGCTCGGCTTTGGATTTCTTGGCATAAGCATTATCTGGCCCATTTTCAATCAATATATTCCCCTGTTTCTACAGGCGGGAAACCCAGAATTCGAAAGACAATTATTAGCACAGGGCAGGTCCATCCCAGATATTGCTGGTTTCGGACTGGCACCCAGTTTGGCTCTTTTCATTATGACCTGGGATAACATCATCAACATGTTTGTGCAACCGTGGGTGGGAGCAAAAAGCGACCAGACCTGGAACCGCATTGGAAGGCGCAAACCGTGGATTTTACTCGGCGCGCCATTGGCACTTCTAGGTTTTGTCTTCATCCCTTTTGCCCAATCTGTGATTGCAATCGCTGTATTCATTCTCATCACAAATTTTGGAATGGCGCTGTTCCGCTCACCAACCGTTTCCTGGTTGGGGGATCTGTTCGAGCCGAATAACCGCAGTAAAGCCAATGGGGTAATAAATCTAATGGGAGGGGTAGGCGGGCTGCTGGCATATTTTGGTGGGGGCATATTGTTCAACTCATTCGGCCGTGTAGCTCCTTTTATCGCTGGAGCAATCGCCATGATAGTAGCCCTATCTGTTGTCCTGCTTTTCGTCAAAGAGCC
>JBAVJG010000315.1:0-1697 GCA_049687655.1 Anaerolineales bacterium
ACTACGTTTTCCAACTTACCTTCGTTCTCAAGGCGTTTTTGGAGTTCGTACTTGGCTTTTCCGGGTCCAAAAATTTGAATCGACTTTGCATCGCCGATATGCGCAATTACTTGATCATAATATTCGCTTAGATGATTTAAGTATCGAGGGTCACGTGCATCCTTTGCTGAACTATCTCCAGGTCCATTGCTGGAAAAATGGAGGTAATCTTCCATCCCTGAAGTGATTCTTTTTCTTTCTTCGCCAGTGTCTGAAATACTTACGATAACAGCTTTGTTGTGGTCAAGCCACAAACCAACTTTTTTATTCATTAAGGTTTTCCTTTTGAATGATTTGTTTTACTGCTTCTTGCATAAATAAATGAACTTGCATCTAACGAATTGTCTTCAAAACCAGGATTCCAAGTTCAGATATTTACGCAGCACTCTGTAGAAGAGTCTGGCTTTTGGATAATGCTCATCCAGTTCGGATGTGGCTTTCTCTTTGGTATACCCATAACGTTTTTGAAGGATCCCTATAGACTGCTTACGCTTGTTGTTAGCCTTGATGACAGGTTCTCAATCGCTTTACCTGCCGCGTGTTTGTTTTTAGTTACAGTTAATCCCAGGGTTCCAGTCAGGAATTTGCGATTGTCAAAACGAGACAGTGTCACCAGGTCATCATAAGTGTCAGTAGCCCGGTCATGCAGTTCTATGTTTTTTAGCCCGATCTGGGCGCGGGTCTTTCTTCCTGATTGCGGTGCAAACAGCATCATTGCCCCGAATCCGGTCAACGTGCCAAACAACAGACCCGTCAAAAGGCCTACTGAATTACGTTTATCTGTATCGTGAGTGCGAACAGCATTGTTCATAGTGCAATCTCCTGAAAGCGACAGTCTGCCAATTTATGCAGGTGTAACGCTATTCTCCAATTCGGCATCAATCTCTGCCACGCGCTTATCAATTTCTGTTATAGCCTGTTGACGGGTATAGCCGTATTTCACTTGCAACATGGTGACATATTTATCGAACTTAACTTCGGCCTTGTCTACCTTGTTCAGATCGTATTCGCCCATTAGAGTCCACCACGCAGTCGTGTGACTTCGGATCTGCTTCCACTTGCTTTCGAACAGCTTTTTATTCATGGTGAGATTCTCCTGGTTTACTGCTTCTTGCATAAATACGTGAATTTTTAGCGATCAATAACAGGCGAAATATAGCGATTGGGTTCAGTTTTTTACGCAGCACACAGTAGATTGAATTGCCTGGTAGGGGTAAACAATTCTGACACCAATTTCAAGTATAGTGTCACATGTAGAATGGATTATTAGCCACAGCTTGCGAGCGACCAGTAATCTGATCCCTGGTGTGGCGCTTTTACTGATAGGGGAGCGTGAACTGCTTTCAAGCCTTTCAAGCGGGTCAACCTATTTATCAAATAACAGCCCGCCCCCCACCCAAAGCGCTACAGGTCTTTCAACAAATTTGCGAGAGCCAATAAAACAAACCCGGCCGCTACCAGCCAGAAAGCGTACCCGGAGAGGCCGGAAATGGTTCCTAGAAAAGCCAGTAATCCAAGTACCGCGAGAGCCACAGCAATCCAAAATGTGACAACTTTGGGTTCACTGAGTTTGAGATTCATATTTTTTCTCCTTTTTATTCTTTCTAATAGTAGTAGGATTTACGCAGTTTGCAAAAAGGTACCGAAAATAAGGGGGA
>JBAVJG010000316.1:0-5267 GCA_049687655.1 Anaerolineales bacterium
AATGCGCAGTGCAGTTCCTGCCATGCAAATGGCGTATACAAAGGTACGCCCAAGAACTGTTATGCATGCCACGCTGCGCGTGATGCACACGGTGGACAATTCGGCACGGATTGTGGAGCTTGTCATATCACCAATGGTTGGGGCGGCGCAACCTTCAACCACAACAATACTGGTTTCCCTTTAACCGGGAGACATAATAGCCTGTCATGTAATTCCTGCCACGCAAACGGGGTTTTTCAGGGTACGCCGGCAAACTGCTATGCCTGTCATGCAAATGATGATAATCATGGCGGACGCTTTGGAACGAATTGCGGATCTTGCCATAGCACCAAAGGGTGGGGCAATGCAACCTTCGATCACAACAATACATCTTTCCCGTTGGTAGGAAAACATCGCAACGCTTCCTGCGAATCCTGTCACAGGAATGGTGTCTATCAGGGGCTAGCAACCGACTGTGTTGCATGTCACAAAGATGAACATAATGGAAAGAATGGCACGGATTGTGAAAGATGTCATACGCCAAATGGGTGGGGCGATTAACATAAAATAACTTATAAATGAGTGAGGAGAGGGTTGAATGCAAGGGAGAAAACTTGGTTGTTTTACTTTCTCGGGGATTCTATCGGCCATCATAACCATACTTGCCATCGCAGGGGTGGTTTACGCGCGCGGCGGTTTGTTGTATAGCCCGGGGCCTTTGAATGCCCAGGCCGGGGCATCATTGGGTGGCGTCGCGTCTCATGCGGAAATCGGGGGACAATGCGATGCCTGTCACAGCGCACCATGGAATGTGAATACGTTGGCAGATTTGTGTGTCAACTGTCATGGCGATATCGCGCAACAAATGCAGGATATGGTTGCTTTGCACGGCGCAATGTATCAGAAGGATCCCCAACTGGAATGCCGCGGTTGTCATCCTGAGCACAGGGGTGTCGATGCTCCGCTCACTATTTTGGAGGGGAGAGATTTCCCACATGAGTTGCTGGGATTTTCCTTGAACGGACACAGGCTCACGACCCAGAGAGAAGCGTTCACTTGTGTGGACTGTCACCACGATGACATTTCCACCTTCGCATCCGACACGTGCGATGCCTGCCACCGTCAAATGGACCCGGTCTTTGCCCAGGCGCATCTTCTGTCTTTCGACGCGGACTGTCTGGCTTGCCATGATGGTGTGGATGTATTTGGAAGACGTTTTAATCACAATGTCTCCCAATTTGGGCTGACCGGTGGACATCAGGATGTAGAGTGCGCCTTGTGCCACGTAGATGCGCGCAGCCTGGCCGATTTCGAAACCGCGCCGCAGGAATGTTTCGCCTGCCACCGCGCGGATGACCCGCACGAGTTGCGCTTTGGCGCGGCCTGTGAAGCCTGCCACACGACCGATGGCTGGGAAGAAGCTACATTCGATCATAACCTGTCCACCTTCAAGCTCGAAGGGAAACATGCTAGCGTGGACTGCGCGGAATGCCATCAGAACAACGATTTCCAGGGCACGCCCACTGATTGCTATACCTGTCACCGTCAGGACGATGAACACAACGGCCGCTTCGGTACGGACTGCGCAGCCTGTCATACGCCACAGGATTGGGATGTTGTTACGTTCGATCATAATCAAAGCAATTTTCCATTGACCGGCGCGCATATCGAGGTCAGCTGCGAAGATTGCCATACGAACGGTCAGTTCGCCGGGCTTTCGACTCAGTGTGCGGCCTGCCACGAAGATCCGGGCTTCCACTTCGGGGTTCTAGGAACGAATTGTCAGGAATGCCATAACACATCAGTCTGGAGCCCAGCGCAGTTCAACGTGTCACATCCTGAGCCGCGAGTGGACGAGGAAGGCACTGGCATCGATCACGGCCGCACAACCTGCCGCACCTGCCACCCTTCCACTGTGAGGGAATTTACTTGTCTGGAATGCCATTCTGATAATCAGGGCGGTGAAGGAGAAGAGCATGAAGGTGGCGAAGATTAGGTTTGAATACTGACAATAAAAATCCCCGCGAATTTCGCGGGGATTTTTGCTTGTAGATTGAATATTATTGGTTGCCTCCGCCTCCACTTCCGGAGCTACCCTGGCCGCCTAGCGGGCTATCAGGATTGGGGCCGGCACTGCCGTTTCCATTCTGCGATTTGTCGGAAATCGGGCCACCGGGTGAATCGTTGCCTTCCCCATTTCCAGTGCCGGGTGATTCGGCTGGCTTTCCACTATCGTCGTTCTGATGGAAGCCGGGCTCGCCCTGCTCGTTTGATTCGGGGACCGTCTCCTCGTCCTGGCCGTACTGCATCTGGTTTTGCATCATATACTTGAAACCCTGTGGGTCAGCCAAACCTTCATCCACCAGTTGCAAGTGGATTTGCAGCATCTGGCGCGTACGCGTGAGCAGGGGCTCAGTTTCGGCATCCACGTGCAATTGCAGTTGTTCCATGCTACGGTCTTGAGTCTGTAGTTGATCTCGCATTTGTAGCAACGTTTGTCCGCGCGTAGCTTCATCCATATCGGCGGCAAGTTGTAAGGCCTGGTTGAGATGTTGCTCCAAGCGTTCGCGGACCTGGTCGGGCGGGGTAATGCCCATGTTTGCCAGGGCAGTCATTTCCTGCACGCGAGTCTGTGCCATGTTCATCAACAGGGTTGCCTGTTCCTGTGGATCGCCGGTCATAGCCATTTTTGCGTTTTCCGTCCATAACTTAAGCTGATAGAGGATCTGGTTGGGCAGGTCATCTTGCGCTGCTGCAACGGTGGCGCCGCCCCCCAGAAGTAAGGAAGCAGCCAGGATGAGGGATACCAGTGTGTTCATTGCGAATTTCTCCTTTCGAATTGGGAATATCCACCCACTCTGACGCATTTCTTTCCCAGGAGATACGGCCTGTTCGTATTTTGCTGCTTCTTCCAAAAAATGCACCCGTCCGCCGGCAGCCTGTAAGGGGTTGCGCGGGGGTACAGCTTTGAGTTCTTCGAGCCGGCGTCCGATATTGGAATCAGGGATAGTGTTGTTCATATGCTTTTCTCTTTGCTTAGGATTTTTTCTAATCGTGCCAGGGCACGATGCTGCAATGACTTAACTGCGCCTACTGGCCTGTTTAGTGCCAGTGAAACCTCTTCATTGGTCATACTTTGCAAATACTTGAGAGCTATCACCTGCTGCTGGTCCGGAGTCAATTGCAGTATAGCTTTGCGCGTCTGTGCCTGCCGTATGCGAAGAGCTGCTTCCTGCTCAGGGGAGCTTTCGCTGCCTGGTACCGTATCCTTCAGTTCGACCACGTCCGGTGCGCGGCGGTAATAATCCGCAACCCAGTTGTGCGCGATGCGGTAGAGATACGCTCGCAGATAATTTTTTGGCCCTCGCTGATCGCGAATGACTTTCAGAAAGCGGCTGAATGTATCCGCCACACAATCTTCTGCCACACATGGATCGCCAAGAAAACGAGCCGCATAGCGGTAAAGCTCCGGGCTATATAGATCGTAGATCTGTGCCAGGGCCTTCTGGTCAAGGCGCAGCGCAGCTTGCAGCAATTCTTTCTCAGCAGAAATGTCTACTTTCATAGTTTGAGATGCCATTTGGGGGATAGAGATACTGGTCATAACATTTTAGCCATAAAATGTAAAGAATAGTTGGCTGTCTTGTAAAGTTTTGTCAAATATGATGGTTTGTTGTTGCCAAATGCAGGCAATACACCTTTCTTATTACGACGCAATTTCATTCAAATCGATACGGGTTGTTTTGGAATTGGTCAAGAGAATCGAAAAGGACCGGATAATTCCCGGTCCTCGCTAATATCAATTTTTTGTCTCAATCCGCCGCGATAGCCATCACCTTTGCTTCATCAGATTTGTCCGATTCGCCATTGCGATTATTCTCTACGTTCATGATGGCCGGGATGAAGAAGCCGCCAACTCCCATCAGGAGACAGAGCACGCCACCGAACCAGAACCAGGTGCGGATCCCGATCGCGTCGGACACCGGGCCTGCCACCATTAAACTGAGCGGAGTCATGGCTGTGGCCGCACTCATGATCAGCGACATGACGCGTCCCTGCATATCGGGCTTGACGGTGGATTGCACCAGCGCGAACAGCGGTCCATTTGTGATCGGGTTCATGATGCCGCTGAAAGCCATCCCGGAAATTGCCAGCCAGTACATATTTGCTGGAGTTAAGCCAACGATTGTGATCCCCAGTCCGATCCCGATGATGCCCATCATCGATGTAGCGACTTTGCGTCTGAAGCCGCCCCAGGCGCTAAGGATCAAGCCACCAATAATAACGCCAAAGCCCCAGGCAGAATCCATCAGACCGAATTCCAGGGCGCCTAGCCCGAAATGTTTGGTGATCAGCAGCGGCATTAAAGAACCAGTAGGCGTGAGCAGGAAGTTGATCAAGGTTGCCATGACAAGAATGGCCAACAAGCCGGGCCAGGAAGCCACATAGCGTAGTCCCTCCCGTACATCCTGCAAAAAGCCGACCGGCTTTATCTCCCCGTTTTCATCCGCTGTTGCGTCATTGCGGTCGGGTTGTGGGATGGAGATGAAGACCAAAGGCGAAATCGCCAGTAATGCGGTCACGATATCAATGGACAGGACACCTTGTATAGGAAGCAATTCCAGCAGCAATGCGCCGGTCGGTGGTGCGATGATGTTGATCGCGCCCTGCAAAGTCTGGTTGGCGCCAGAGATGCGGGTCAGGTGCTTCTCGGGCACCATCAGGCTGGTGGAGGCTTGCATGGCAGGGTAATGAAACGCCTGACCGAGTGAGCGAACCATCATGATGACATAGATATGCCAGATCTGAACCTGTCCGCTGGCGAATAGATAGACCAGGAGAAGGGTTGCCAGTGCGATTCCGCCATCGGCAACCATCATGATGATGCGCCGATTCCAGCGATCGACTAATGCACCGACGAAAGGTCCCAACACGATTTGCGGCAGCATGGCTACCAGGGTTGCAGTTGCCAGCACAGTCGCTGAGCCGGTCTCCCGGGTCAGGTACCAGACCAGCGCAAACTGCACCAGAGCACTGCCGAATAATGAGAAGGATTGTCCGCTCCAGATGGTAAAGAAACGGGCGGCCCAGTTGTGGGGGATGAGTTGGGATGGATTTTCCATTTTTCCTCGATTTTCGACAAAGTATTTTAGAAAAATCAATGTACCCTTTGAAATATTGAACATATTATACAAGAAAATTCAATATTGTCAACAATACTTAAGTGTTGTTTATTTTAATAGCGAATAGTTCTCAAGAATATTGAAGCTTCCTTAATAATCACAGGA
>JBAVJG010000317.1:0-7653 GCA_049687655.1 Anaerolineales bacterium
AATATGACAGGGCTGCTCAATTTTCCCAGAATCATAAACTAGGAACTGACACTGGAGAGGCTGTTGTTGAGAGTGCTGAATACGTTGCCGATGATTGGGCCAAGCAGCATGAGGACCGCAATAACAACAATAGCAACCAAAACGAGGATCAAAGCATACTCTACCAGACCCTGGCCTTTTTCTTTTTCTTTCGGGGCGAATAACATAGCTTTCTCCTTTCTTTAGAATTTGAATAGTGTATTCTTTATTGTATTATATGGAAGCACCGTTAGATTTGCAAGAGTATGTTCCATACATCTTTGTTAGGTATAATCACTCTTATCGTTTTTGTATAGCAATGATTCCATCTAAAAAGCAGGTAAGAAAGATGCAGCCCAGCCGAATATGACAGGGCTGCTCAATTTTCCCAGAATCATAAACTAGGAACTGACACTGGAGAGGCTGTTGTTGAGGGTGCTGAATACGTTGCCGATGATTGGGCCAAGCAGCATGAGGACCGCAATAACAACGATAGCGACCAAAACAAGGATCAAAGCATACTCCACCAGACCCTGGCCTTTCTCTTTCTCTTTCGGGGCAAATAACATTTTTTTCACCTCCTTTCAAAATAATGTCTTCTGCAGGATTCTCTACTAGAAGCACTATCATTATACATGTCCCAAGACCTATTACAATAACTTACCCCTGAAATGCAATAACCATTTTGTTAGGTTTTCACCCTACAAATGTCCTATTACTATCTTTGCCTTTTTGGGCCAGACCATCATATATGCCGGCATAATTAATGTTAAACCACCGGATTAGAAAGATCGGTCCTTGAGATTCTCATCACAAAAACTCGCCCAATCCGGAGCGAGTTTTTAGTTTAGAAAAGTTGGCTTAATTTTATAAAATTGCATCTCACATAACTAAAGAAATGCTCTGACCAAGTTGTGTATGGCCACGCCAACGAACAACAATCCACTAGGCAGCCAGCAGAACAGCCAGCACGAGCACAAAACTAAACAATGTATTCCGGGGTCTCATATTTTTTCCTTTTTAATGCATGAGATGGAGAAATGATAAGCATAGTGTCTTACAAAACCTCTGCATTTTCCTTAACTTTTTCTGAACGCAGTTGTAAGAAAGTCGTAACTACTCCCCCAAAAAAATCAGGGTATGATTAATGTCAGAGAGGGCTCTATGAATGAATTATCAATTCTTGTTGTAGAAGACGAACCTAGCATCGCTGAGGTGGTGGGCTTATATTTACAACGCGCTGGTTATCAGGTTCAAACCGCCTCAGATGGAAAGCTCGCCATGACGATGCTGGAAAAAGAAATTCCCGACCTCGTCATCCTGGACCTGATGCTGCCTGAAATCGATGGTCTTTCCCTGACCCGCTGGCTGCGTGACCGTTCCGACGTTCCTATCATCATGCTGACAGCGCGCCGCGAGGAGATCGACCGTATCGCAGGCCTGGAGATGGGTGCGGACGATTATGTGGTAAAACCCTTCAGCCCGCAGGAATTGGTCAGTCGTGTGAGGGCAGTAATGCGGCGCATGAAACGGGGGCAGGCTCCGGCTGAGTCCGAACGTCCGCTGACGTTTGGTGAAATGGTAATAACCGCACTCAGCCGAACTGTTACCATCTCCGGAGAGGATGTCCCGCTGACGGCCAAAGAATTCGACATGCTCTATTTGCTGGCGCAGCATCCGAAACAAGTCTATACCCGCGAGCAGTTGCTGGACCGCATCTGGGGCGGCGCTGACTACATCGACCCCGGCACGGTGACGGTTCATATCCGCCGCGTGCGCGAGAAGATTGAAACCGACCCATCCAACCCGACCCGGCTTGTAACGGTATGGGGGGTGGGATATAAGTTCGAACCATGACCCTTCGCTGAGCGGAACGTAGTGCAGTCGTGCCGTCACAGAAGGGGATATCGCTCTTCGGCTGTGTCACATTCGTGACTCCGCTCAGAGCAAATACAAATATTATGAACACATTTTTACGTTACATTCTCGGTGTACTTCTCATATTCTTGATTTCACTGGGTATCTTTTACCTGGTGATGTCGCCTCCTTTAAGCGAGTTAGGGCTGATGGCGCTATTCCTGGCCATTACCGCAGTGGTTTCCAGCCTGGTTGGGTATCTGGCCTACCGCCTGGGCTGGATCGCACTGACACCCAGTTTGCGTTGGGCATTGATGGCAATTTACGCGATTTCAAGTGCCTTGACATTTTTTAACGTCTGGTTCTCCGCCCAATTGATGTTCGCCAGCCAACATGATTTGCTGCTATCGATCGTGCTGCTGGTCTTTGCCGGGGGTATGGCTATGGCGCTTGGATATTTCCTCTCCGGTACAATGACGGACCGGATTCATTTGCTCAAAAAAGCTGCTGAAAAATTGGCACAGGGAAACCTTGAAACGCGCGTATCTGACTCCGGGCGGGATGAAGTAGCGACACTGGCTGCTTCGTTTAATCAGATGGCCTCCCAACTACAAGAGATGGACAAAAAACAGCGCGATCTCGAACGCCTACGGACAGATTTGATCGCCTGGGTCAGCCATGACTTGCAAACACCGCTGGCCTCCATCCGCGCTATTCTGGAAGCGCTCTATGACGGGGTTGTGGAAGAACCCGAAACTGTCAAACGCTATCTCAATACTGCACAGCGCGATGTCAGTTCGTTATCGGCTTTGATCGATGACCTGTTCGAAATGGCCCAACTTGATGCCGGCGGCATTCCTTTGGAAAAAGCCGATTCATCCCTGGCAGACCTCATTTCGGATACGCTTGAATCCTTCTCCGAACTTGCCTCCCGTCAGAACATTCAATTAGAAGGATCAGTTGAATCCGATATCGATCCAATCTTCATGGACACACAGCGTATTGGCCGTGTCTTCAACAACCTGATCAGTAACGCCCTTCGACACACTCCGCCTGGAGGACAGATCGAGGTCCGGGCTCGGCGAGCAGGTTCGGGTGTAGAAGTGACCGTCCATGATTCAGGTGAGGGCATTCGCGCCGAAGATATTCCCAACATCTTCGAGAGCTTTTACCGGGGCGAAAAGTCCCGCAGCCGCGCCACCGGTGGAGCCGGGTTGGGACTGGCCATCGCGCGTGGCATCGTTCACGCGCACGGGGGCGAAATCCGCGTTGAAAGCCAACCGGGGGACACGCGTTTTATCTTCACCCTTCCGTAACCAACTTCTTAGCCTTTTGTAATACTTTCTTAAGGAAGTTCTTGTATCATCAGACCATCAAGGAGACTGATGACACAACGACTTTTGATCCTTCAACTACGCTCACTTGTACCTGCGCTCCAAGCGCGGGCAGGACTAGCCTTTGCACTGCTCCTTCTGGGATTATCCGCCTGTGGAACAGTTGCGACACCGGAACTAGAAAGAGAGACCACTAAGGCCATGCCGACAACTGCATCTCACCCGGATCTTCCGGACCTAGGGCCTGCCCCCGAGTTGACAAACGAAGTCTGGCTGAATGTGAAGGCCCCGCTGCGTCTGGCCGACTTGCACGGCAAAGTTGTCGCCATTGACATGTGGACTTTTGGTTGAATTAACTGCAAGCATGTAATTCCCTCGTTGAGGGAATGGCACTACAAATATAAGGACGAAGGTCTGGTCATCATCGGTAACCATTATCCTGAGTTTTCCTTCGAAGAAGACCTGGATAACCTAAAACAAGCCATCATCGATCTGGACGTTCCTTATGCGGTGGCGCAAGACAATGACAGAAAGACCTGGGAAGCCTACAAAAATCGTTACTGGCCAACCCTGTACCTGATTGACAAGCGCGGCCACATCCGCTTTGTTCATATTGGCGAAGGCAGATACGCCGAAACTGAGGCCGCCATTCAGGCATTATTAGCAGAAAGTTATCCGTAAAATCAGCATTCGTGGGATCTTAGACCCCACAAGAATAAAATGACAAAAACAAGCAGAGAAGGTGAAATCATGACAGAAAAATTCGAATCAGTTCCCGTGCTCTCCTCGGAGATCACACCTAAATCGCAATATCTTTCCCGCCGCGACTTTCTCAAGGCTGCAGGTATCGTGACAGGCTCCGCATTGCTGGCCGCGTGCGCGCCCAAGGTTAGCGAGCAGGCTGCAGGTCCGGATGCAGGTGCGCCTGCACCTTCGCCCGGTGGTAAAGAGGACGAAATGGGCGACCCCGTCAACTCGTTCGAAGAGATCACCAACTACAATAACTTCTACGAATTCAGCACTGACAAGCAGGCTGTCGCTCGCCTGGCACAGGATTTCACGACCGAGCCCTGGACTGTGGAAGTTTATGGTCTGGTAAACAATCCGAAAACCTTTGGCGTCGAAGATATACTCAAGATGTTCCCGCAGGAAGAACGTATTTATCGCCTGCGCTGTGTGGAAGCCTGGAGCATGGTCATCCCATGGAATGGCTTCCCGCTGGCCAGCTTGCTACAGGAAGTAGAACCAACCTCGAATGCCAAATACGTGCGCTTTGAGTCCGCCGCAAATCGCGATGAAATGCCCGGGTTGAAGAGCCCGTTCTATTCCTGGCCATACCAGGAAGGTCTGCGTCTGGACGAAGCCATGAACGATCTTGCCATCCTTGCCACAGGTTTGTACGGCGAACCAATGCCCAACCAGGACGGCGCGCCTATCCGTCTGGTTGTCCCCTGGAAGTACGGCTTCAAATCCATCAAGTCCATCGTCAAGATCGAGTTAGTAGATTACCAGCCGGAGACACTCTGGAACAACGCAGCACCCAACGAATATGGTTTCTATTCGAACGTGAACCCGAATGTGTCGCACCCACGCTGGTCACAGACGACCGAGCGCCGTATCGGTGAGTTGGGACGTCGAGCAACGCACATGTTCAACGGTTACGCCGATCAGGTCGCCTATCTGTACGAAGGCATGGACCTGGCGAAATTTTACTAAACCATTCTCATTGAGGTGAGAGAGACAAATAATCATGAAAAAATTACGTTACACTCCACTACAAATCATCATGCACATCTATGCGTGGAGCGCCCTGGCACACTTACTGTTCGATTACTTCCTTGGAAATCTTTCGGTAAACCCCATTCAGGACCTCGAACAGCGCACCGGTCGCGCGGCAATAACGCTGCTTGTGCTATCCTTGATGTGCACTCCACTCAACACTCTTTTCGGCTGGAAGGAACTGCTCAAACGCCGCCGTGCGCTGGGGTTATACACCTTTATGTACGCTACCATCCATGTGCTGATCTTCCTGGACCTGGATTACGGCCTGGCCTGGAGTGTGATCCTGCAGAACATCATTGAAAAACCCTATATCATCTTCGGGGTTATCACCTTCCTGATGCTGACCTCGCTGGCTATAACTTCCTTCGATACGTGGAAAAGGCGCCTCAAGAAAAACTGGAAGCGCTTACATCAGACCGTCTACTTAATCGCCCCATTGGCTGTCCTGCACTTCGCCCTGTCCAAAAAGGGAGACTTCTTCCAACTGCAAGGCGACATTATCAGACCGCTTATTTACGGACTGGTCGTCCTGATCCTGTTGATCCTGCGCATTCCAAGGATTCGGAAATTCTTCGCCTCGCTCCGGACCCAGCACCTGCTTCCGTGGTTCAGGCGAATCCAAAGCCGAATCCCAGTCAATTCTATGGGTACAGATTAGTCACCCGTCCCTCAATGGAGTTTTGAACAGAGCCAGGATCGGTTGACACCTGGCTCTGTTTTTTTAAAACAGTCCACGTAATGTGAGCAAAAAACCCAAAACCACCAGCGGCACACCGACGATTGCGCCGACGATGGTCAGGCTGACCACCACGCCAACGATCATGAGCACCAAACCCAGGATCACGGCTACAATTCGGCCTGTGAATTCAACGATCCCGCTGATGAGTTTCCATAACGCCCAAAACGGCCATAAATACCAGGGGATTTTTCTTTTTTGTACAGTCGTCATTTCTACCTCCAACACGCATCGTTATTTATTTTTGTTGCGGCAATAGTACCCTGACAAAATGTTAATGATGGGTGAAATTAGTGTATGCAAAAGAATCCTTCACCAATCAATAGAATCTTGGACGGGCACTAGGATATACGGACTACATTACAAAAAGGTTCCAAGAATTCGGACAGTTTTCCTCGTGATATAATCCGCATCATGGAAAATATGACTATTCCTTCGGAACAACCCGTCGAAGAACCCGAGCAAAGCACCAACGATACCGTTGTTTTTAAGCGCAGCCATTTCTATGCAATCATGGTTGTGTTTGCTTTTTCGGTTGGCGTGCTGGTTGGGTACCTGGCCTGGGGTCGCGTGCCAACTGCTCTGCAAGTAACTTCCGCGCCGGCACGAGCTCAGGCAGCCCAGGCGCCTGATCCCGCTGCCAATCCCGCTTTTACTCGTTACGATATCCCTACAGCAGGATACCCGAGCCTTGGCCCGGAGGATGCTGAGATCGTACTGGTCGAATTCAGCGATTTTCAGTGACCATACTGCAAGCGCTGGCGTGACCAGACTTTCGAACCACTATTGGCAGCTTACCCCGGACAGATTCGTTTTGTTCATCGCAACCTGCCTCTAACTTCAATTCACCCCGACGCGATGCCAGCAGCGATTGCCGCGCTTTGCGCGGAAGATCAAGGCGCCTTTTGGCCTTTTCATGACAAACTCTATAGCGATGAATATGGGCTAAACCGTAACGCATATATACAATATGCTGCAGATTTGGGGCTGGACGGAAACGATTTCGAGTCCTGCCTCGATAGCGGCAAATTTGATGACTATATCCAGCAAGATATGGATTTCTCCCTGAACCTGGGTGTGCGCTCCACACCGACCTTTTTTGTCAATGGGATAGCCGTGGTTGGGGCCCAACCGCTTGACGTCTTCAAACAGGTGATCGATCAGGAACTGGCCGGGGAAATCCCAGAATAAGCGGTTCGATACCAAATAAAAAGGGCGGGATGCCATTCCCGCCCTTTTTGTAAATCTGGAGGGATACAATGAAAAAATTCGTTGCAGTTGCAGGAAATATCGGTGTGGGAAAGTCGACTCTCGTAGAGGGGCTCTGTAAACAACTGGATTGGGATCCGTTTTACGAACCTGTCACAGAAAATCCTTATCTCGCCGATTTCTACGAAGACATGGCAACCTGGTCGTTCCATTCGCAGGTCTTCTTCCTGACCCACCGACTGCGTGCCCACCATCAGATTGCGAAACATCCGACCTCCGTCATCCAGGACCGCAGCGTGTACGAAGATGCTGAAATCTTCGCGCAGAATTTATATTTGCAGGGTCATATCCTCGAGCGCGATTACCAGACCTACAAAGAGCTATATGAAACGGTGATAGGATTTCTTCCCCCTCCGGACCTGGTCATTTACCTGCGCGCATCCGTACCAACACTGGAAGAGCGCATTGCAAAACGGGGCAGAGATTACGAACGCTCAATCTCCCCGGATTATTTGAACAGCCTGAATCTTTTGTACGAAAATTGGATCGATCGTTTCACGTTTTGCCCCGTATTAACCGTCCCAACTGACAACATGAATTTTGTCGCGCACCCCGGGCAATTACGCTTGATTGTCGCAAAAATGGAAGAGAAGTTGACGGGGAAAGAAGAAGTTGTCTTTGCGCCGGATGAAGTCGCCAGTGCCGCAATGGATTGAA
>JBAVJG010000318.1:0-5086 GCA_049687655.1 Anaerolineales bacterium
GTAGCGCAGATGCCGCTCCGCGCAGACGAGCCGCGCCCCGGATTGTCCAAAAATGACCTGCTCAAAAATGCTCCAAAGCAGGAAGACGGTCAATTCCAAATTCCACCTGTT
Organism: Anaerolineales bacterium; assembly: GCA_049687655.1. Taxonomy (GTDB): domain Bacteria; phylum Chloroflexota; class Anaerolineae; order Anaerolineales; family Villigracilaceae; genus JAABUE01. Next base: position 112 of record JBAVJG010000318.1, read on the forward strand.
TTCGAATAATAAATAATCGTACTGGTTCGGACAGCAGTTCAACTGCTGTCCGAACCAACAAAAAAATGACTTCTCTTTTTGAACTCAGCCTGAAAGGAATGCAAACCGGCCTGCGAGAAGGCCAGTTCTCCAGCCGTGAACTGGTTGAGTCTGCGCTGGAACGCATCGGTCAGTTGGAGCCGTCCCTGCATGCATTTTTGCACCTGGCGTCTGAATCTGTGCTGAAACATGCCGATGCAGCGGATAGACAGCGGGGCGCAGAAGACGGTCAACAATTGGCAGGTATTCCGATTGCGGTTAAAGATGTGCTGACGGTTGAAGGCATGCCTGCCACGGCTGGTTCGAAGATCATCGAAGGTTTTATGCCGCCCTACACTGCTACGGCAGTCAAAAGGTTACAGGAGGCCGGAGCCATCGTGATCGGCAAGACCAACACAGACGAGTTCGCGATGGGCTCCTCTACTGAAAACTCGGCTTATGGCGTGACCCACAATCCCTGGGATACATCGCGTGTACCTGGCGGCTCTTCAGGCGGTTCAGCGGCAGCGGTGGCGGCGCGACTCGTCCCGGCGGCGCTGGGCACGGATACGGGCGGTTCGGTGCGTCAGCCGGCTTCGTTCTGCGGGGTGACCGGGTTGAAACCCACTTATGGACGTGTCTCGCGTTATGGCCTGATTGCCTTTGGTTCATCACTGGATTGCGTCGGCGCGTTTGGGCGTAATGCGGAGGATGTAGCCATTATCTTTGAAATCATGGCAGGGCGAGACTCGTTGGATGCTACTTCTGCAGAGGTGGATTTACCTGAAATAAAATTTGTAGAGGCGAATGGCCACTCGCCTCTACAAGGTCTACGAATCGGCGTCCCACAGGAATATTTCATTGAGGGTATGCAGGCTGAAGTCCAGGAGAAGACGCGGGCGGCTATTTCGCAGTTGGAAGCTCTCGGTGCGGAGATTCGCGAGATCAGCCTTCGGCATACTGAGTACGCGCTGCCGGTCTATTACATCATCGCTCCGGCGGAGGCGTCCGCGAATCTGGCGCGTTTCGATGGCATCCGGTATGGCCCGCGCGCGGAGGCGGATTCGCTCTGGGAGGTGTTCTTCAAGACGCGCGGAGAGAAATTCGGCTCGGAAGTCTTGCGGCGCATCATGCTGGGGACGTACGCGCTTTCAGCCGGTTATTACGATGCCTACTACGGACAGGCGCAAAAAGTGCGTACGCTCATCGAACGAGACTTCGAAACGGCCTTCGAGCAGGTGGACCTGATCGCCTGCCCTTCAGCGCCTACGACGGCTTTTGAGATCGGCGCACACAAAGGTGATCCGCTGGCAATGTACCTGGAAGATGTGTTCACCCTGCCAGCCAGCCTGGCCGGCGTGCCGGGGATTTCCTTTCCGGTGGGATTCGACGATAAGGGGCTGCCAGTTGGGATGCAATTGCTGGCGTCACATTTCCGTGAGGATGTTTTATTGCAAACAACTCATGTTTACCAGCAAGCGACTGAATGGCATAAACAACGGCCTGAAATTTAATATTATTGGAGTACAAAGTCTCCTGACTTTGCGCCAACATCAGGAGATGTTGGACTCCGGGATACTTGGAGAATTTATGAACATTTTCGTTACAGGCGGCGCAGGCTATATCGGTTCAGCCGCAACACAAGCACTGCTCAAGGCCGGGCATTCCGTCACAGTCTATGATTCGCTCGTCACCGGACACAGGCAGGCTGTGCCAAAAGATGCGCATTTCATACATGCCACGCTGGAGGATAGCCACGGACTGGCCAAAGCGCTGACCGGCCAAAAGTTCGAGGCGGTCATGCACTTCGCGGCTTTTATCGAGGCCGGTGAGAGCATGAAAAATCCCGGGCGTTTCTATCAAAATAATCTGGTCAACTCTCTGCACTTGATCGAAACCGCTGTAGAAGCGGGCGTGAAGCGCTTTGTACTTTCGTCAACGGCGGCGGTGTACAAGTCAAGTGATAAGCCGTTGACCGAAGAGTCACCACTTGGGCCAACCAACGTTTACGGGCATACCAAGCTGGTCATCGAAGAGACTTTGGACTGGTATCGACAAATCAACGGTTTGCACTATGCAGCATTGCGCTATTTCAACGCCTGCGGCGCGCTGCCCGGGCGTGGCGAGGCGCACCAGCCTGAATCGCACCTGATCCCACGCGTGTTGAGCGTGCCACTGGGCAATCTGGATTCCATCAACATCAACGGCACCGATTATCCTACTCCAGACGGCACCTGCATTCGGGATTACATTCACATCGCGGACCTGGTCTCAGCACACTTGCTGGCACTGGATGCGCTGGGAGAACGTGACAGGCTGGTATACAACCTTGGAAGCGGGAGCGGGTATTCGGTCCGTGAGGTGATCGAGACGGCACGCGCAGTGACCGGTCATCCAATCCCGGCCACGGAATCCGCGCGCCGGCCCGGCGATCCGGCCCGTCTGGTCGCGTCGTCTGAAAAGATCCGCCACGAGCTGGGCTGGGATCCTCAGCATCCAGATTTGAAAGGCATCTTGACCAGCGCCTGGGAGTGGCATAAAAATCATCCAAGAGGATACGAAGCATGACCTTTGTAGTTGTTCTAATTGGCTGGATCCTTTCACTCAGCCTGCACGAATTCTCGCACTCGCTGGTGGCCTACCTGGGTGGCGACTATACCGTGCGCGAAAAAGGCTACCTGACCTTCAACCCACTCAAGTACACCCATCCGGTTTATTCACTGCTGCTACCCTTGCTCTTTCTGGTAATGGGTGGGATCGGCCTGCCCGGTGGTGCGGTCTACATCGAGACCTGGCGCTTGCGCAGCAAAAACTGGCGTACCGCCGTCTCGCTGGCAGGACCGCTCTCGAACCTGCTCCTGGCCATCATCCTAGGGCTGGTCCTGCGCCTCGCTCCTGTTAACTTCTCTGGCTTCTGGACGGGGCTGTCCTTTCTGGCCTTGTTACAGGTGACAGCGGTGGTGCTCAACCTCATCCCTGTGCCGCCCTTTGACGGTTACAATGCTATCGAGCCTCATCTGAACGAAGCCACACGTATGCAGTTCGAGCAGACGCGGGGAGCCTTCATCTGGATTATCTTTTTGCTATTATGGTTCGTCCCGCTGGTCAGTAACTTGTTCTGGGGACTGATCTTTTTTATCAGCAGGGTTCTTGGTGTTCCGCTTGAACTGGCTGCCATGGGGCTGGACCAATTCCTGTTTTGGAGATAATGACGAACTCCCGCCTGGATTACGAAGCGGGAGTTATTCTATGAAAGCCAGGGACAATTGATCTCGAAAGAATAGTGGTCAAACCCCCATCAAACTCAAAATCCATACAATCAACGGTGCAACTGCCAGTGCAGGCAGGAAGTTGCCGGTGCGAATCTTCTTGATTTCCAACAGGCTGCTGATGGCCAGCCCCATCAGAATGACGCCGCCAGTGGCGGTCATTTCGTTGAGCATGGGCGTGGTGACCAGCGCGTTCAATTGCACCGCCAGCAGGCTGATACCGCCCTGGAAAATCAGGATGACCAGTGTGGAGAACAGCACGCCAACCCCCAGCGTGGAGGCAAATGCCAGAGCTGCGAATCCGTCCAGGACCGATTTGACGGCCAGCAGTTCGTAGTTGCCGGTCAATCCATCCTGGATTGAACCGAGGATGGTGATCGGACCCACGCAGAAGAGCAGGGAAGCGGTCAGGAAGCCGCGCACAAAATTGGTCGAGGTTACAACTCCGGAAGTGGAATCAGGCTCAGGATTTGATGTGAAGCGTTCTTCAAGGGTACGCCCCAGGTTCTGCAGTCCTGCCTCGATCTGCCACCACTCGCCCAACAAAGCGCCGATCAACAGTGCGCCCAAGACAATGAGCGGGTTCTCAGTCTTGAGAAACATCTGGATACCGATCGCAGTTGTGAAGAGACCCATGCCCGCGATGACTGTCCCCTTGAGACGTTCTGGCAGGCGCGCGCCAAACAGCAAGCCCAGCGTGCCGCCGATGAGCACGGTGATGATATTGACAATGGTTCCGGTCATAGTTTACGATTGTAGTAAAGGGCGACTGGTCAGTCGCCCTTACTCTTTTGCCAGAGAGGTAGAGCGCCCGGCAGTTTGATTTTCCAATAGCTCGAGTACGAAGCACAACGATGACAGGCGATTGATGTAGCTCAGAAGTTCAGGATTGCTTAGTTCTTCCAAGGCGAACAATTCAGTCACGCGTCGTTCGGCGCGGCGGACAACAGCCCGCGCCAGCGAGAGAGCAGCGCCGCTAGGTGTATCACCTGGCAGGATGAACGCTTTGGGCATAGTAACAAGGTTGTTAATAACGTCCGCCTGCTCCTCCAGCCATTCGACACGGTCAGCATCGATGCCTTTGAACTTGTCTGCATTTTCGGGCGTAGCAGCAACTTCCGCCATCAGCTTGTACACATCCCGTTGGACTTCGCGTAGGATGGGGGGCGTTTGAGGCGCCAGGCAAGAGGCGCGTGCCAGTCCCAGGGCAGCGGAGGCTTCGTCCAGCGCGCCCAGAGCTTCGATCCTTGGGTGGTCCTTGGAAACGCGGTCTTCACCGAGCAGGCCGGTCGTGCCGTCGTCTCCCTTACGTGTATATAAAGGCATGGGGGCATTATAAACGCCAAATCGCCTGGATGGGAATTTCGCGTATAATAAATTGGTCTTTTCCGGGTCAAATGGAGGCCTTTTGGCTGAAAAACCTTCACGATTTAATTGGCTGATAAAACTTTTTCCGTTAATGGCAATGACTGCCGCAATTGCTATGCTGGTAGTGACACCCTTCTTGGCAATTCGCTGGTACCGTCTGCCGTTCCTGGGGGTATTGTTCGAGACGAACAACGTAGTCAGTTCGATCAATATCAAGGGTTGGCCAGCCACCGAGCAGGGAGTGCAGTATCTTGACCGCTTGGTCGCCTTGGACGGAGAAAGACTCACCAGCGTACGCGATTTTGAACACATCATGGCCG
>JBAVJG010000319.1:0-2497 GCA_049687655.1 Anaerolineales bacterium
GTGACTTCCTTTGTCCCCAATGATGAGCTCGAGCAAATTTCCTTCGAAACGGGCAAGGACTTCCTGCACCCAGCGAATGTAATTGTCTAACCGGATCAAGGCATCGTCCTCTTCGTATGTAATCCCCGAAAATTTTAGAAACAAGGCGACCACCGGACGCAGTTCCGCCAGAAATTCTCCCGCGCCGCTTTGTAGGCGTTCATAGATTACAGGAAACAACCAATCGCGGGCCTGTTCTGCGGGGATGACAGGCAGCTCGCCCCAGGGTGTTTCGGGAGCAGGTTCCTTGATTGTAGAAATGACAGCGTAGCGTTCGCCATCCTTCCCCTCACGCCATTCGGTCACACTGTCAGCTTCACCTAGATTTTTGATGATTTCAGACCCGATTACGATTTCCCCTTTTTGGGCAAGTTTTTCGGCGGCCGCAACGCGGTCCAGCAGACTGCCGGCCAGTGTCTCAATCGTTCGAATACTCGGCTTGCCAACCAGAAACCGTCGAACCGGTCCCGCGGTTACTCCTGCCTTAATACTGAATGACACAATGCCAGCCACAGTTTGCATGGCCTGGAATTTGAGCATCGTTTTTTGCATTGCAAGGGCGCAGGTTGTCGCACGGCGGCCATCATCGCCATCGAACCAGCAAGTGATTGCATCTCCGCTGAAATTGATGACACTACCCATAAAGTTGTGAACCTGGGCAATTAAAGCTCCATATATGTTGTTTAGCTGATGGGTGACCTCTTCTGCGCCGCGTTGAGGCCCAAGTTTTTGGGAGAGCAATTCGGTGAGGGGGGTGAAACCGGATATATCCGCAAATAAAACAGCCCCATCCGTTTGGTCGGGCAATGATTGCCCTCTGCTCAATGCCATGCGCCGGTCAGCTGGAATATAAACGTTTAATGATTCCACAATCTCATCCCGACTTCCTAATATTGATAGGGCTTACGCACATTGCGAAAATATACCGAAAATACGGGGGGCGTGCGCAGCACGCCCCCCTTATTTTCGGTCTTCCTCCGTATCTTTGCGTAAGTCCTCATTGACATACTTTATCAATATTGTTCGATATGAGAAAGATTATAAGCCAACCCACTTATGAATGCAACGCGGTTCTGTTAGGAGCCGCGTAATGGCATCTTTGGCTACACGGTTGGATTGTCAATCCCGGTGTGAGAATGCAAAGGATTTCCGCCACAACTGGATTTCTCCAGGATGTTACAAAAATCGCACCTTAATACTCATATTAAGGTAAAATAATTAAGTTTTGGGATGTGGCATATTATACAAACAGCATCCCGGGGATACCAATGTCCCGAGAAGGTAAGACGACAAATCTGAACCTGACCGATCTGGCCCATAATTGCGCGAAAGAAACCGAACATTTTTTTCAACATCGAGACCACGACTCCAGATATTGCTTCGAGTTGTTCCGGCGGGCAATCCGGGAAAACGACCAATATGCCTGGGAAATAATTTTCAACCAGTACCAGTCACTGGTAACTGGCTGGGTGAGGCATCACCAGGGGTTCGAATCCAGCGGGGAAGAAGCGCAATTTTTCGTCACAGGCGCATTTGCGAAAATTTCAGGCATCCTGACAGCAGAAAAATTTGACAAATTTTCAGATCTTAAAGCACTGCTGAGTTATCTGAAAATGTGTGTTCACAGTGTGATCACAGACTATAACCGGGCGGCTGACCAGGCCAACCTACAAATTTCCTTTGAAGATATACAAATTGATATTAAGTCTTCTGATCCTGCTCCGGAGTCGAAGGTATTAGATAAGCTAGAAAACCAGACTCTGTGGAACCAGCTCAAGGAGAGATTGAACGATGAAAAAGAACGCCTGGTCATGCAGGGGGTTTTTGTTTTGGCACTTAAACCGCGCGAGCTTTGTGACTATTATGAGGGTACATTCGAAAATGTAGAGGAAGTCTACCGGATCAAGCAGAACGTTTTTGCACGCCTGCGCCGGGATTCTGAGTTCCGCAAATTCCTTCGAGTGGATGATTAAAAAAAGTTGATTTCTGCGTTTATACACATAGAAAGTCAAAACATGTCTATAAAAGGTAATGATGACCTGTATCTCCCCTCCTGAACTTGACGTTAGGCTACTCATGGCCTTTCTAGATGGTGAAGCCGACCCGGAAACTGCGCTTCACCTACAGCAATGTGATTATTGCCGTGACAGGGCGAAAACTCTGGAACGCGAGCAGAAGCTTTTGACTTCTCGACTGTACCGAGCCTCGTGTCCGTCCACTGATGAGTTGGGAGAGTTTCACCTTCGCATGTTGCCATCCGATCGGATGTTAGTGATTTCACAGCATTTACGCGAGTGCCCGCATTGCACCCGTGAAATTGATCAGTTAAAGGAATATTTGAGCGATCTGGCGCCGGAGGGCAACCTGTTGCAGAAGACCAAACGGCTGGTCGCAAAACTGGTCAGTGGGCAAGGGACACCCAGTATGGTAGGCGAACAGTCCTTTGCGCTAAGGGGGG
>JBAVJG010000320.1:0-1799 GCA_049687655.1 Anaerolineales bacterium
TCTTCTTCCTCTTCATCTTCACGAACAGGATTGACCCGCAGAATGAGGGAGCCAACCAGGAAGGAGACGACTGTACCAATTACCACACCGGTCAAAACCTGGAAATGCTGTCCAGGCGGGATGACGGCCAGATAGGCGAAGATGGAACCAGGCGAAGGGGTAGCAACCAGGCCAGCGCCACTGACGACAAACCACAGGTCTGCAGCGAAGCCGCCGGCGATCATAGCCAGGATCATGATGGGATGAGCCAGAACGTAGGGGAAATAGATTTCGTGGATTCCGCCGAGGAAGTGAATAATCATGGCGCCCGGCGATGATTCTTTCAACATACCCTTGCCAGCAACCCAAAACGCGATCAACAGGCCCAAGCCAGGACCCGGGTCAGTCTCCAATAAGAAATGGATGGCGCGGCCATTCTGTTCCACAGCAGCCACCCCTAATGGAGCGAGAACGCCATGATTGAGCGCGTTGTTCAGGAACAGTACCTTGGCAGGTTCGATAATAATGGCGGCCAGCGGCAGCAAACGGGCATTGACCATCCAGTCAACCGCCGCACCAGCCGCATTGCTGAAAGCATTCACTACGGGGCCGATCACAATGTTACCGAACAACACCAGGATAACTGCCAGGATACCAGCATCAAAGTTATTGATCAGCATCTCGAAGCCAACCGGGATTCTCTCTTCCAGTGCCTCGTCGATCTTCTTGATGGCCCAGCCACCCAGCGGCCCCATGATCATGCCGCCCAGGAACATGGGAATGTCCGCGCCGACCACGACCCCCATGGTTGCGGCTGCACCTACAACGCCGCCGCGCACGCCATGGACCATCTTACCGCCGGTGTACCCAATCAGGATAGGCAACAGGTAGAGAATCATCGGCCCAACAAGCGCCGCGAATTTCTCATTCGGGATCCAGCCAGTCGGGATGAACAGGGCAGTGATCAAACCCCAGGCAATGAAGGCGCCGATATTAGGGATGACCATTCCCGCCAAAAAACCACCCAGTTGTTGAAGTTTTTCTCGCATAATACATTCTCCTTTCGAGATCTTGAATGATTGCCTGATGCTACAGGCTTTTATTACAGCCGGGCGACTCTGGGTTGTGTCTCCCGTGTTGCAGGCAGTTGTAACAAACTGCCGTGTAACCAGATTAGAGAATTTGCTGAGATGCGGTTGATAATAAGTGTCCGTATTGGTATAAAAAAGCTTGAATGAAAATAGTGTAAACGATTACATTGCGTTTGTCAAGGTAGAATTGTTTTAGACGGAGAATGCTGCTATTATTGTGCTTTTTCTACACAAATCAGAGAATTTTCGTCGAAAACGGAAGTGGGTATAAAGCTCAATACCATAAAATCCAAAATTTGTGTAAACGTTATCATTTTTTAAGATTAACTGTTATAATTTACTCATGCCTAGCATCAAAGACGTTGCCAAAAAAGCTGGAGTGTCGACAGCGACCGTCTCGCGCGTTTTGGCAAATAACGCCCCCGTCCGATCAGAAACGCGTGAACGAGTCATGCGAGCCATTGAGGAACTCGATTACAGGCCAAACTTAATTGCCCGTAGCCTGCGTTCCCAGAAAAGTGCCAAGATCGGATTAGTTGTTTCAGATATTCGCAATCCCTTTTTCACTGCCATAGGGCGTGCCGTAGAAGACGCTGCTTATGAGCAGGGATATTCCGTATTGATGTGTAATACTGATGAAAATCCCGAAAAAGAAAAAATGTACTTAAACATCCTTTATGATGAAAGTGTGGCTGGCGTTATCTTTTCCCCCACACATCAATTTAGCAC
>JBAVJG010000321.1:0-11206 GCA_049687655.1 Anaerolineales bacterium
AGCGAACGGCGGAAATTCCCAAAGAACTCCATTATTCTTGAAGCAGGTATAATCACCGTGTAGGCCATACAAACCCAATCCAAACCTAGTGAAGATAGAACGAGATGACTAATAAATTAATTGAATGTATCCCCAACTTTTCCGAAGCACGCCGTCCTGAAGTAGTTGACCAGATCGAGACAGCCGTCACGTCTGTGGACGAAGTCCATCTGCTCGACCGTTCGTCTGATTTGGATCACAACCGGACTGTACTTACTTTTGTCGGTCCACCGCATTCCGTGGAAGAGGCTGCGTATCGTGCCATCAAAACCGCGGCCGAATTGATTGATCTAAACAAGCATACCGGCGAGCATCCACGCATTGGTGCAACAGATGTGTGTCCCTTTGTGCCGCTCTCGGATGTCAGCATGGAAGACTGCGTTGACATTGCTAAAAGACTTGGTCAAAGGGTAAGCGCTGAGCTTGGTGTCCCGGTTTACCTCTACGAAGAAGCAGCCACTCGTCCAGAACGCGTCAACCTGGCGGCTATCCGTAAAGGGGAGTATGAAGGCCTTAAAGAAGAGATCGCCTCTAACCCGGACCGCATACCTGATTTCGGCCCCTCCAAATTAGGTCCCGCCGGTGCGACGGTCATTGGTGCGCGTAACTACCTGATCGCCTATAACGTTTATCTCACCAGCGATGATGTCGAAATTGCCAAGAAAATCGCCAAGACCATCCGTCACTCTTCAGGCGGTTTGCGCTACGTCAAGGCATTAGGGTTGCTGGTCGAAGGCCGTGCCCAGGTCTCCATGAACCTGACTGATTATCGCAAGACACCAATCGCGCTCGTGGTGGAAACTATCCGCCGCGAAGCCCAGCGCTATGGTGTGGGCATCCATCACAGCGAACTGGTCGGCTTGATCCCGCAAGATGCTCTGGTGGACTCGGCTGTCTGGTACACCCAGTTGGATGCGTTTGACAAGCAGCAGATTCTCGAATCCCGACTGTATGCCGCCTCCGCCTCAAACCAGCCCCGTGACTGCCCCTCATTCATTGACGAACTGGCCGCACCCACACCGACTCCCGGGGGTGGTTCTGCAGCCGCATATTCTGCTGCCATGGGTGCGGGATTGGTTGCCATGGTCGCTGGGTTGACGATAGGCAAAAAGAAATACGCTGATGTTGAAGCGCAAATGCAAGCTGTCCGCGTGCACGCGGAGAAGTTACGTGAAGAATTAACATATGCCGTAGACGATGATGCCGGCGCATTCGAGGCTGTCATGGGCGCTTTTCGTTTACCCAAGGGTACACCTGAAGAAAAGGCCGCACGAAAATCTTCAATCCAGAGCGCGACACTCAATGCAGCGCATATCCCTTTGCATGTTGGCGAGGATGCCGTCAAGGTGATGGAATTGGCGTTGCTGTGTGTCGAGTCGGCTAACGTTAATGCCATCAGCGATGCCGCGTCTGCCGCAGCGATGGCGATGGCTGGTTTAACGGCTGCAGGTTACAATGTCCGCATTAATGTAGCGGCGTTACCTGACCCGTCCGCAGGCGAGCAGTTCATCAGTCAGGTGCGCGAATTGGAAACACAAGCTGTTGAAATCGAGAAGAATATCCGCCAGAAAATGCAGGAACGCGGCAAGTTTTCGCTGGAGTAACAATTTCCCTTGGAGGAGAATTTATGGGTTTGAAACCAGATCACTGGATTCGCAAAATGGCAAACGAACAGAGAATGATCGAGCCATTTGTAGAAAACCAGGTGCGCGACCATGTCATCTCTTATGGGGTCTCGTCTTACGGATATGACATCCGTGTGGCCAACGAATTCAAGGTGTTCACGAATGTCTTTGGCGCGACTGTGGACCCCAAGCACTTTGACCCTCAAAGCATGATCGATATCAAAGCGGATGTGTGTGTCATTCCGCCGAACTCATTCGCGCTGGCACGGACAGTGGAATATTTTCGTATCCCGCGCAAAGTTTTGACTGTCTGCCTGGGGAAGTCTACTTATGCACGCTGTGGCATTATCATCAACGTGACTCCCTTCGAGCCGGAGTGGGAGGGGTTCGTAACACTGGAGATTTCGAATACCACTCCGTTGCCCGCCAAGATTTATGCCAATGAAGGCATCGCTCAGGTATTGTTTTTCGAAGCGGATGAGGAATGCGATATCTCATATGCTGACAAGAAGGGCAAGTATCAGTATCAACAGACAATTGAATTACCGAAGTTGTAGCTAATCAACCTTGCGGATGTCTATCCTGAGGGTATAACCCGAAGGATCAATCCTTCGCAAGGTCATGTAATCTAAAACAAGCCTGGGCAAAAGCCCAGGCTTGTTTAATGGAAGCAGGATTGGGTCAGGAACGAGCCGTGTCGTACTTTTTGACGTCCGCGATAGCTTTGTCCACCTTCACGAATGGGAGAATGATCAGCCCTGCAATAAAGAAGAAAATCAAAGACAAGATGCCGTAGCGTAAACTCCCAAATAGTTGGTTGGCTAATCCAAAGATAAGCGGTCCAATCCAGGAGGTACCGCGTTCACTGATCTCGTAAAAGGAATAGAACTCTGCTTCCTTTCCGCTGGGGATCATTTGTGCGAACAGGCTTCGGCTGATAGCTTGCGAGCCGCCCATGACCAGCGCAATGAACATTCCAAGGATGAAAAATTGCAGGACAACACTATCCCCTTGCAGGCCGCCATAAGCGTAGATAACCACACCTGACCAGATGAACAGGCTGACGATAATCGAGCGCTTGGCACCGATCCAGTTGGCGAGACGTCCCCAGAGGAGCGCACCGCCAAAAGCCACAAATTGAATCATCAAAATGACAGCTGTGAGAGTCTGTTGCTCGAGTTCCAGACCTCCCTGGAGTAGCGGGGCAGCCGCAAAAGTGGCTGAGATAGCGATCACGGTTTGGATACCATCATTATATAGGAAGTAGGCCAACAGGAATTTGAGAGTTTCGGGAAAGTGATTGACTTCACTTAGAGTTTTACCAAGTTGCTTGAATCCGATACTTGCATAGTTTTCCTCAGCGGGTAATGCACGAGATGCCTTACGAGCCCGAAGGCGTGCCCAGGTGATAAAAGAAAATCCAAACCACCAGATGCCAGCTGAAGCCAGATTGATACGGACTGCCAGATCGCTCGGGACGCCGATTCTGTCACTGAATAGATAGAAGGCCAGGTTGAGTGCCAGCAGGATGCCACCGCCGAGATATCCCATTGCCCAACCGTATGATGATACGCCATCACGTTTTTCTTCGCTGGCAATGTCAGGCAGGTAGGCGTTATAAAACACAATAGCAGCGCCAAAGGCCAGATTAGCGATGATGAAAAGTACACCACCTAACCACCATAAACTGTCGGTCAAGAAAAACATCAAAATCGTTGCCAGTGCTCCAAGGGTTGCGAAGAGACGCATCATCTGTTTGCGCAAATGGGAATAATCTGCAATTGCTCCCAAGATTGGCAGGAACAACACTTGCATCCCAACTGAGAAGGAGATGCAGTAGGGGAGGAAAGAATCAGGTGCAACTGGAATGCCCAAAAATGAAACGGTGGATGCCCCTGCAGCCTCAGCAGCACTGCGCGCAAGACTGGCAACATACGGGCCTAAAAATACAGTACCAACAGTAGTACTGAATGCCGAGTTGGCCCAATCATACATGGCCCAGCCAAAAATTTCACGCTTGTCGTTAACTACTGCTTCCGTGCCAGCCAATGTTGCCATATCGCCTCCTTGAGAATAATCATGAATTCTACATCAAAATAAACCCTGCACACTATGTAAAGTTGTAAAAATTATGATAAAATGCCCTATCTATAAAATAAGGTGTAAGTGGGTTTCAAATATATTCAAAAACAGCTTGACCGAACCCCATTTTTTCGATTATAATCAACGTTTGCTGTCCCGCTAGATTTAGTGGGATAGATTCGTGTTGTTAATCGTGCCCAGTTCCAGTTCAGGAGAGACGAATGGCATCTTCCTTGCCTCGTAAGAACTTTGCCCGCATTCCCGTAAAGCTTAATTTGCCCGATTTAATTGAAGTACAACTTGATTCATTTGAGCGTCTAAAACGCGATGGCTTAGCTGATCTTTTCCATGAGATCTCGCCAATCGAGTCATACAACAAAGGGATGAAACTTTATTTTCCCAGCCGCAGTCCCGAGTCAGAACAGTGGGGGCTGAAATACTGGTTTGGAGAACCCAAGCACACGATTGATGAATGTGTTGAACGCGACTTGACCTATTCCAGCCCATTGTACGTCTCGGTCCTCCTGGCAGGTTCAGATGTTCCGGAGCCTATGAAGCAAGATATCTTTTTGGGCGATTTCCCCGAGATGACTGACAAAGGGACCTTCATTATTAATGGAACGGAGCGAGTCGTCGTTTCGCAGTTGATCCGGTCCCCAGGTGTTTATTTCGAAGCTCCCGTCGACCGATCTACTGCTCGCGCGTTAGCGATGGCGAAGCTCATCCCTGACCGCGGTGCGTGGATGGAGTTTGAAACGCGTAAAAGCGATTACATCATTCTTAAATTCAACCGCAAACGCACAGTACCGATTACTGTCTTTTTGCGCGCGCTGGCTATTGTCGATGATGGTAATGGCGATTCGGCGCTTAAGTCCGGAACCGATGAAGAGATACTGGCTCTCTTCACTGATGTGGACAACAACCCGGAACGCATGTTCATTCCGTCCACGTTACGTCAAGAGCCTGAGTGGGAGCTCACATCCGGGCATTCTATTGCTGAAGCAGCTTTGATCGAATTCTTCCGCAAGATGCGTCCGGGCGACCCTGCAACTTTGGAGAATGCTCGTGAGTTTCTCGAGGAGCAACTCTTCGATCAGCGACATTATGACCTTGAACGTGTGGGTCGTTATAAGTTAAATCAAAAACTGGATTTGAAAGTTCCTATTTCTCACCGAAACGTTACAAAAGAGGATCTTGTGCGCCTAGTACGGCGTATGATCCAGATCAATAACGGGGTTGAAAAACCGGATGATATCGATCATCTAGGCAATCGCCGGGTCAAGACCGTTGGCGAGTTGATCCAAAACAAATTACGTATCGGTCTGCGCCGCATGGAGCGCGTGATAAAAGAGCGCATGTCTATTCGCGACCAGGAACAACTTTCCCCGGTTACCCTTGTGAACATTCGCCCGGTGGTCGCAGCTTTACGCGAGTTCTTTGGCTCCAGCCAGTTATCGCAGTTCATGGATCAGACCAATCCGCTGGCGGAGTTGCGCCATAAGCGAACGCTCTCCGCGTTGGGTCCTGGCGGCTTGCGTCGTGAACGCGCAGGTTTCGACGTGCGTGATGTGCACCACTCTCACTATGGACGTATTTGCCCGATTGAAACACCAGAGGGCCCGAACATTGGTTTAATCGGTCGTCTGGCTTCCTTTGCTCGCGTCAATGAATATGGTTTCATCGAAACCCCTTATCGCAAGGTATTCAAATCCTTGCCCTGTGATGATGAAGCCTTAATTGGGAGAGATGCGAAAGAAGATGTCAAGAATACCAGGGGCACCGTAATTGTCAAAGCAGGCGAACGTATCGACGAAAAGGCATTCAAGAAGATGGCCAAGATTGGCCAGGATGTAAAGATCGTGCCGTATGTTTCCAATGCGATCGAATATCTATCTGCAGATGCGGAAGATAAATATGTAATCGCCCAGGCAAACGCCCCATTGACTGAAGACAATGAATACCTTCGTGAGCGTGTTTCCAGCCGGTATCATTCAGGCTTTGTCTTTTCAAATCCGGACAACATTCACTTTATGGACGTTGCTCCGCATCAGGTCGTAGGCATCAGCGCCGCGTTGATTCCATTCCTGGAGCATGATGACGCTAACCGCGCTTTGATGGGTTCGAACATGATGGCACAGGCGGTCCCATTAGTACGTCCTGAAATTCCTCTGGTTTCAACCGGAATGGAATACCATGCGGCAGTTGATTCCGGTCAGGTTATTGTGGCAGAGGCGGATGGGGAGATTTCATCCGTAACTGGCAGTGCGATTGTCATCCGTGAAAAGGATGGTTTGCGAACCTATCCGCTTCGGAAATACCAGCGATCCAATCAAAGCACTTGTATTGACCAGCGTCCAGCAGTTGTCAAAGGACAAATTGTCAAGGCCGGTGACATCATCGCTGATTCTTCGTCAACGGATAGCGGTGAATTAGCGCTTGGTCAGAATGTAGTGGTGGCATTTCTCTCCTGGGAAGGCGGCAATTTTGAAGACGCAATTCTTATCTCGGAGCGCCTTGTCCAGGAAGACCGCTTCACTTCTGTGCATATTGAGAAGTACGAAGTGGAAGCCCGCGATACAAAGTTGGGACCTGAAGAAATAACGCGCGACATCCCCAACGTCGGGGAAGATGCGATTAAAGATTTGGATGAGAACGGCATCATCCGCATCGGTGCTGAAGTCGGCCCCAATGATATCCTTGTTGGCAAGATTACACCAAAAGGTGAAAAGGAACTTACACCAGAAGAACGGTTGTTGCGTGCAATCTTTGGTGAAAAGTCACGTGATGTTAAAGATACATCCCTACGTATGCCACATGGTGAACGTGGCAAGGTCGTGGATGTTAAAGTATTTACACGTGAGGAGAATTCAGATCTCTCTGCAGGTGTAGACATGATGGTTCGTGTTTCTGTGGCACAGCGACGTAAGATCACTGCTGGTGATAAAATGGCTGGCCGTCATGGAAACAAGGGTGTGGTTTCGAAGGTTGTCCCTGTCGAGGATATGCCTTTCCTTGAAGATGGTACTCCCGTTGACTTAATTTTGAACCCGCTGGGTGTACCTGGTCGTATGAATATTGGTCAGGTATTGGAAGTGCATCTTGGCTGGGCCGCCAAGCGGCTTGGTTTCCGTGCGATAACACCCGTTTTTGACGGCGCGTCTGAAGAGGAGATCGAAGCTGAACTGGCGCGCGCATGGCTTGTTGATCAGGCCTGGAAAGAGGCAGCGGAAACGGCCTGGGAGTGGCTCAAACAGGAAGAATATGACCCCGAAACAATCCAGGACGATTCGGAAGTCCGCCGGTTATATTTGGAGGGATACCTGGGCGAGCGCGGGTACGATGTTTATGATCTCTATAAATTAGACTATGCACGTGATGCAACTGTGCGCGAGTGGCTTCGCGATCATCGCTATGACCCTGACACAATTTTCTATGCTGAGGATATTAATCCTCAAGAACGTCAGTCATTCAACGATGCAGCAATTAACGCATGTTTGCGTCTGTGGATGGAAAGCCTCGACCAGCCAGCTAAAGCTAAAGAGGACGATGATAAATTAAATGAGGAAGCACGCGCTTTAATGGTGTCAACTGGAGCTCCAATGCCTATTCTTGGAAAACAGGTGCTGCGTGATGGCAAATCTGGTATACCTTATGACCAGCCTGTGACGGTCGGTGTGATGACCATACTAAAGCTTCACCACCTGGTAGAAGACAAAGTGCATGCCCGCTCTACCGGGCCTTACAGTTTAGTCACACAACAACCGCTCGGTGGTAAAGCACAGTTTGGTGGACAACGTTTTGGTGAAATGGAAGTGTGGGCGTTGGAAGCGTACGGCGCTGCATATACCTTGCAGGAAATGCTCACTGTCAAGTCGGACGATGTCCAGGGACGTGTCAACACCTATGAGGCAATTGTCAAAGGCGAACCTATCGAAGATCCTAGCATCCCGGCTTCCTTCCGAGTGCTTGTCAAAGAGCTCCAAAGTTTAGGATTGGCTGTTGAGGCCATCAATGAAAGTGGCGATGTTGTCAAGTTTGGTAAGGATGAAGAGAAATCTCATCCGCCTAGGATGCGAACAGGGTTGTTGGATATTGGCGAGAAGCTCATAAATAAATCGAAGCCTTGACGTTTCATAGTGCCGGTGATACAATCCTTTTTCGTTGCCGACCCTGAAAGGCGGCTATTATCCCGCCTATAGCATGGCAGCTACAAATGAGGCCATCAATACACTATGATGGCCTCATTTATTGCGAAAAGTCTTTGTGAAATAATTTGTAATCGGAGGCAAAGGTGCCGACTATCAATCAAATGGTCCGCAAGGGCCGCAAAATAAAAAAAACCAAAAGTAAAGCTCCGGCATTGCAGTATACATTAAACAGCTACAAGCAACGCCGTTTTCGACAGGATAAAGGTGCGCCACAAAAACGTGGCGTTTGTACTGTTGTACGTACTATGACTCCCAAGAAGCCAAACTCGGCTTTGCGAAAGATCGCACGTGTACGTTTAACAAATGGTATTGAAGTGACAGCCTATATCCCTGGCGAGGGACATCAATTGCAAGAACACTCTGTGGTTTTGGTGCGCGGCGGTCGTGTGAAAGACCTGCCGGGCGTTCGTTATCATATCGTCCGGGGCTCACTCGATACGACGGGTGTCCCCGATCGTAAGCAGGGTCGCTCGAAGTACGGCGCGAAGCGTCCGAAGTAAATTTGGGAGATGTAGAATGCGAAGAGGAAAGCCTGAAGAGCGGATTATCCCGCCTGACATCCGTTACAAGAGCGTAAATGTTCAGACCATGATCCTGCATGTTATGAAGCGTGGCAAGAAAAGCCTTGCTGTGCGTCTTATGTATGAAGCAATGGACCTGATCAAGGAGCGTACGGATAAGAACTCCCTGGAAGTCTTTGACGCCGCGCTTCGAAATGTTTCACCGGCCATGGAAGTACGCCCTCGCCGTGTCGGTGGTGCCACTTATCAGGTTCCCATGGAAGTCTCTGTGGACCGCCGTACTACACTGGCAATCCGTTGGATTTTAGCTGCAGCTCGCGATCGCTCTGGTAAGTCATTCCCAGATAAATTGGCCTCGGAACTTATCGATGCAACGAACGACACCGGCGCTGCAATCCGTAAACGTGATGAAGCTCATAAAATGGCTGAAGCCAACCGCGCTTTTTCACATTACCGCGTGTAATTTTTTAATCGTACTTTAATAAGGTAAATATTTAATGGCACGCGAATATCCGCTGGAACGTTATCGAAATATTGGTGTTATCGCGCATATTGATGCAGGTAAGACCACTACCACAGAAAGGATTCTGTTCTATACAGGTAAGACTTATCGTCTTGGATCCGTAGATGACGGTACAACTGTCACTGACTGGATGGAACAGGAACGCGAACGTGGAATAACAATTGTTTCGGCGGCAGTTTCCGCAGAGTGGAAGGGGTATCAAGTTAATATCATCGATACGCCTGGTCACATTGACTTCACTGCGGAAGTACAACGCTCCTTGCGTGTTTTGGACGGCGGAATCGTCATCTTTGACGCAGTTCAAGGTGTTGAGCCACAAAGTGAGACGGTCTGGCGCCAGGCTGATCGTTATCGTGTGCCCCGTATATGCTTTGTAAACAAGATGGATCGCGTTGGCGCATCTTATGAGCGCACGATTGAATCCATTCGCGATAGATTGGGCGCCAATCCAATTGTGATGCAGATCCCGATGGGATTCGAAGCTACTTTTCATGGTGTGGTGAATGTGTTAGAGCAGACAGCCACACTTTGGGATGATGATCTTGGAAAGGAACCCAAGCAAGTTGAAATTCCTGATGTGCTGAAAGAAGAGGCGCAGGAAGCTCGTTCTAACTTGATAGAACGTATTGCAGAATTAGATGATGAACTGACCGTCAAATATCTGGAAGGCCAGGAAATCAACCTTGAGGAACTTAAGGCTGCCTTGCGCCGGTCAGTGATAGCTGGGACAGCCACCCCCGTGTTTTGCGGCTCATCTCTGCGCAATAAGGGTGTTCAAATTTTACTGGATGCGGTCATTGATTACCTGCCTTCTCCTGCTGATGTTCCTCCGGTAAAAGGTATTGATCCGGACAATGAAGAAGAAGTTATTGAACTGCCCGCTGATGATAGCGCTCCGATGAGTGCGCTGGTCTTTAAAATTGTGACTGATCCTTATGTTGGTCGTTTAGCTTATTTCCGTGTGTACTCTGGTGTTGTCAACCAGGGAGCCATGGTGCTCAATACAACAAAAGGAAGTCGTGAACGTATTGGACGCTTGATCCGTATGTACGCAGACCGGCGTGAAGATATCACCGAGGTGCGTGCGGGAGACATTGGTGCAGTTCTGGGTTTGAAAGATACCTTTACTGGTGAAACCTTGTGTGACAACAAAAAGGTTGTGCTGGAAAACATTTCTTTCCCCGAACCGGTGATCTCGATTGCAATCGAGCCAAAAAGCACCGCTGATCAAGATAAGATGGGTGAAGCCCTGCGTAAATTATCAGAGGAAGATCCGACCTTCCGGGTCCGGTCTGACGAAAATACCGGTCAAACGATCATCTCCGGAATGGGCGAATTGCATCTCGATGTTTTAGTTGATCGCATGCTTCGAGAGTTTAAGGTGCAGGCCAATGTTGGCCGCCCGCGCGTTGCATACCGCGAATCGATTACACGACCAGTCGAGAAGTTATCACACAAATATGTCAAACAATCTGGCGGACGTGGTCAATACGGTCATGTTGTAATTTCGTTAGAGCCGGGAGAGCGTGGTAGCGGCATTTTATTTGAGAACAAGATTTTCGGTGGCTCAATCCCGAAAGAGTACATACCGGCCGTTGAAAAAGGAATTAGGGAGGCGGCAGATAGTGGTGTGCTAGCCGGATATCCGGTTGTAGATATGAAGATCGCATTGACGGATGGTTCATATCATGAGGTTGACTCAAGCGAGATGGCTTTCAAGATTGCTGCATCGATGGCTTTCAAGGAAGGTGTACAAAAGGGCGGCCCGGTGCTGCTTGAGCCGATGATGAAAGTAGAAGTTGTTGTTCCCGAAGATTTTTTGGGCGACATAATTGGTCAGGTCAATAGTCGTCGCGGCAATGTCCTCGGTATGGAAATGCGTCTGGGAAATGCCCAGGCTGTCCGTGCGATGGTGCCGTTGTCCGAAATGTTCGGATATGCAACAGAGTTGCGTTCCGCAACGCAAGGACGTGGTAATTTCAGTATGGAATTCGATCATTACAAACCTGTGTCTGCGACAGTGATGCAGGAAATGTTGAAATAATAAATTTCCGTCCATTTTCTAGAAGGAGAGATCATTCATGGCGAAGCAGAAATTTGAGAGGACGAAGCCGCATCTGAACGTAGGGACGATGGGGCACATCGACCACGGGAAGACGACCTTGACGGCAGCGATCACGAAATACTGTCAACTGAAGGGTGGGTCGG
>JBAVJG010000322.1:0-2719 GCA_049687655.1 Anaerolineales bacterium
GTTAGCAAAAGGTTACCGAAAATAAGGGGGTGTGCGCAGCACACCCCCTTATTTTCGGTGTTCTCTCATTTAGCTGTGTAAGTCCTGTTTTTAAGAAGTCAGCGTGTTTTATATGAGTGCCTGCGCGTAGATAACGGTCACTCACTTTGCGCAAAAATTCCAGGGAAGTTTATAAAGTGGGGATATATCTCTAGGTTTGTATCCAACGCTCAAGCTAACCATCTGACCAGGTAGAAATCCATCCCTCTGTATAGTATTTTTTCTCCTCGGATGCCGGGTGCGGTTAGGGAAAATTTCTTTTAGACTCAAGGTACGTTGATTATGAGATCCGGTGATGAAAGTATTCAGAAAGGAGATAAGTATCAATGAACATTTTCATAGGGATATTTATTCTTTTGCATGGTTTAGTTCATATATGGTACGTTACCCTGAGTCAAAGATGGGTGGAGTTCCAGGTGGACATGGGTTGGACTGGCAAATCCTGGCTGCTGACGAACCTGCTGGGCGATCAAGTCACCCGCTTCCTGGCAACTCTTTTATATAGTCTATCTGCAATTGTGTTTGTTGCTGCGGGGGTGGGATTGCTGGCAAACCAGGAGTGGTCGCGGCCAGGATTGGTAATCGCTTCCATCATTTCCAGTCTCACCATTTTAGTTTTCTGGGATGGAAGCCTGAATATGCCGGTTGAAAAAGGATTACTGGGGTTGCTGATCAGTGTGGGAATCCTGATAGCTGTATTTGTGTTCAGGTGGTCTGTCACTTGACCGTACCAAGGCGTTCATTACGAGAAATATTTGAATCTATAAATCAAGAGTTGGAGGAGGATGAAAAATGAAAACGAATCAAAAATTAATTACGAGCCTGCTGGTACTGTCAACATTATTTCTTGCCACCATAAGCTGTTCCTGGACAACACGAGCAGGTGAATTGCAACAAGACTCTACAACCATCCCTCTGGATGGGGCCGAAGCTGTTTCAGTCAATCTCAGAATGGGGGCTGGGGAGATGACCGTTGCAAGCGGTACCGGAATGTTGGTGGATGCTGATTTCACGTATAACGTTCCTGATTGGGAACCGACCATCGACTACTCCGTCAGCGGCGGCCAGGGTACCCTGTTTATCGAGCAGCCTGATGTCCAGAATCTGGGCCTCGATAACTATCACTATGAGTGGTACCTGCGCTTCAACCCAGATGTCTTACTGGATATGGATATCAATCTTGGCGCTGGCAAGAGCAAGCTCGATTTCAGCCAGTTGGCTGTCACGGATCTCCAATTGCAAATAGGCGCCGGGGATGTCGAGATTGATCTAACGGGAAGCCGTCAAAATGATCTTGTTGGCAGCGTTCGCGGCGGTGTCGGTCGGCTGACTATCTTTTTGCCGGAAGAAATCGGTGTGTTCGTCAGTGTCAGGGGCGGCATAGGATCGGTCGATACTGGTACGTTGATGCAAACCGAAAATGGCTATATCAATGAGACCCTTGGCGATACTGATGCGACCATTACACTCGATATCGAAGGTGGGGTTGGTGAGATCGAATTCAGAGTTGGGCAATAGGGTTAAGCGCTTCTTTCACGGTTGGTTGTTTATAAGTGTTATGACACTTTTCATTTCTTGGTATTATAGTTCTGGGTTTACACGTAGGGAGATAGTTGAACATGTATTCGAATACCGATAAGAACCAATACCAGGTAGTGCCATTTCCTAAAGGCCGGCGACTGATCACGGATATTGGTTGGATGGCTCACAACAAACATACTATCCGGGGCCTACTGGAAATCGATGTAACCTGGCCGCGCCAGGTAATTCAAAAACACCAGGAGAAAACCGGAGAGAAACTCTCATTTACAGCCTATCTGACAGCCTGCGCGGGACAGGCAATTGAGAACAACAAATATTTGCATGCCTATCGCGACTTACTCGGTCGTATGATATTGTACGATGATATAGATATCGCCACACTCATCGAAGTCGAAAACGATGGCAAAAAATACCCTGTTGGGCATATCATTCGAGCTGCTAACAGGAAAAGCTTTCACGAGATACACACCGAAATTCGGACGGCGCAGAGAAATTCGATGGTTGATCAAGGTGTACAACAGTTGTATGCCTTCAGGCAATTACCAGGCTTTATCAGGCGTTTGATATTTCAATTTATCGGTAGGAGTCCACACTTGAAGAAAAAATATTCTGGCACCGTTTCACTGACGGCGGTAGGTATGTTTGGAAATGGCGGCGGCTGGGGGATTGGACTACCAAGTCATACGCTGGGAATCACCGTAGGAGGTATTGCCAGAAAACCCGGAATTCATGAGAATCGGATCGAGCCTCGCGAGTACTTGAACGTAACCCTGGACTTTGACCATGATATTGTTGACGGTGCTCCGGCTGCCCGCTTTGCACAACAATTCAGCGAACTGGTAGAAAGCGGAGATGCGTTAAACGAAAAGAGTTGATAAGATGCTTTTTGAAGCGTGTCTGTAAAGAGATCATTTATATTTTTACGAAATATGCGTGAAAGGAATAGATAAATGTCAAATCCAATTCTTGCTTTAGAGGTGAAGAACATCTCGAAAAGCTACGCTAAAGTTCAAGCTGTCGACAACCTGTCCTTTGAAGTCAGGTCTGGGGAAATCTTCGGCTTGCTTGGCCCGAACGGAGCCGGTAAAACCACTTCCATCCGGATGATCCTGGATATCATTAAACCGGACGGTGGGGA
>JBAVJG010000323.1:0-22067 GCA_049687655.1 Anaerolineales bacterium
CTTAAGGGACGATGCCGCCGCCTGAGCGCCTATGACCGGGATCAGGCTACGCTCGAACTTGCTCGCCGCCAAGAGATTGTTCATCTTGCTGACAGCGATCCCGCCAAAATCCTGGCTGATGCTGACCTCGTTATCCTGGCCTGTCCCGTGCCCGCCATCGTGGATTGGCTGAACCACCTGCCTGAATACATACAGCATCCATGCATCGTGCTCGACATCGGCTCTTCTAAGCGCACGATTGTGGCTGCTCTCGAAGCCCTGCCTGCCAACTTCGACCTCATTGGCGGACATCCGATCTGCGGGCGCGAGCGGCTCTCGCTCGAAAATGCTGAACGTTTTCTATATCGTGATGCGCCTTTCGTACTAACTTCACTTGAGCGCACCAGTGAGAATGCTCGTTTCGCGGTCCTGCAAATCGTCGAGGCGCTTGGGGCAAAGCCTATCTGGCTGGACGCAGACGAACACGACCGGCTATTGGCTGCTACAAGCCATTTGCCATATCTGCTTTCGTCCGCTCTGGCGCTGGCAACCCCTGAAGAAGCCGCGCCCCTCATCGGTCCCGGCTTTCGCTCTACATCCCGGCTGGCGGGTACACCCTCCAGTATGATGCTGGGAGTCTTACAATCCAATGACGACAACGTCTTGGATGCTCTTGGTCGCTTACAAGATCAGATTGTCTTGTTGAAATCCGCTCTCATCAAGGACAACCTGGCCCAATTAAAAACCACCCTTGATAGTGCCCACACACACTACCAAGAACTGGTCATTGATAACTGATTACTGGTCACCGAAATGCTCATCACCCCCATTTCACACCCACTCAATGCCACCGTCCGCGTTCCAGGCTCAAAGTCGCTCACCAACCGCGCGTTGCTCATCGCTGCCCTGGCGGAGGGCAGGACCACACTCACCAATGCGCTCTTCTCTGATGATTCCCGCTATTTTGCGAACGCCCTGCAAACCCTAGGCTTCGATATATGCCTTGATCCGACCCGCGCCGAGATGACCGTTACAGGTTTGGGCGGGCGCATCCCCGCGGAGCAAGCCGAACTCTTCATCGGCAACGCCGGGACTGCGGCGCGTTTTCTGACAGCTTTTCTAACCTTGGCTAAGGGCGAATTTATGATCGAAGGTGAGCCACGTATGCGTGAACGTCCGATCAGGGATTTGATAGTAGCTCTTAAGCAGTTAGGCGCAAATCTTGAAACAAGAAACAATTGCCCACCTGTAAAAATATTCGCATCGGAGTTGCCTGGTGGAAAGACAAAAATTGCAGGAAATATTTCTTCCCAGTTTCTATCTGCGCTATTAATGGTTGCTCCTTATGCCCAATCTCCGGTTGATATCGAAGTCACCACCGAACTCAACTCTAAACCTTACGTGGACATGACCCTTTCCATAATGGGTGATTTTGGCGTCAGTGTGGAACGGGATGGGTACCAGTTCTTTAGGATCCCCAATACGAATTACGAATCCAGAATTAAGTACTCCATCGAATCGGACGCCTCCGCCGCATCCTATTTCTTGGCTGTCCCGGCTATTTGCGGCGGGACGGTCTGTGTCGAAAATATTTCTCGCCAATCAGTGCAAGGAGATATTGCTTTTCTGAATGTCCTTGCCCAGATGGGTTGTACAGTCGAAGAAACTGATCACTGTATACAAGTCACTGGTAACTCGTTCTTGCGCGGCCTGGACGTAGATATGCGCGACATCCCCGACACAGCTCAAACCTTGGCAGCGATTGCTCCCTTCGCCTCCACACCGACCCGTATCCGAGGGATTGCATCAGCCCGAGTCAAAGAAACTGACCGAGTTACAGCTACCTGTGCTGAACTGACCCGCCTCGGCGTCCGCGTTGATGAGCACGAAGATGGTATGATGATTTATCCGTGTGATGACATCCGTCCAACAACCGTCCAAACTTACAACGATCACCGCATGGCGATGGCTTTTTCGCTGATTGGACTGCGTGTGCCGGGAATCAAGATTGAAAATCCCGGCTGTGTTTCGAAGACTTTCCCAAATTACTTCGAAGTATTGGTAAGCATGGACTCCAAAATCTCCTGACTTTGAATTATCGAAAGTCGGGAGACTTTCGACTCCGCTTATTTTTATGAAAACTTCTTTCAATCTCGGTCTCATCGGTTATCCGCTTGGGCATAGCCTATCGCCTGAAATCCACAAGGCTGCCTTGGATTCTTGCGGATTGGGAGGTAATTATTCGCTCTTTCCCATTGTTCCTGATGACCAAGATGGATTAATAAAAATACTCAACCGCGTCCGCAGCGGCAAAATCACGGGGTTGAACGTCACTATCCCGCACAAGCAGAATGTTATCCCATTGCTAGATGAGCTAACCCCAACGGTGCAAGCCATCGGCGCGGTCAATACGATTTCCATGCAAAACGGCAAGCTAACTGGCGACAACACCGACGCGCCTGGATTTCTTGCGGATTTACAAAAATTCCTTACCCCGGAGTCCCAGAGACACAGAGACACGAAAGTGGGTTTGGTTTTGGGTGCTGGCGGCTCGGCGCGTGCGGTAATTTATGCGCTCGTCAACGACGGCTGGGATGTTACCGTTTCGGCTCGCCGTATCGAACAGGCGGAAGAACTTGCCGATCGTTACACAATACACACCATGCAGTACGATAATCTTCAACCTTCAACTTTCGACCTTCTAGTAAACACTACTCCGGTGGGTATGTCGCCAAATGTGGATGCATCTCCCTGGCCTGCCAATCTGCACTTTTCATCCGGTGTTGCTATCTACGATCTCGTTTACAATCCACGCGAGACCAAACTGGTACAAGATGCCCGTGCCGCTGGCCTCCCCGCCACCACCGGTTTGGGGATGCTCATTGAGCAGGCCGCCTTGTCGTTTGAAATTTGGACAGGTTGCCATCCGTCACGTGCAAGCTTACGGAACGCTGTCAAAAATTGATCATTGACCCCTGATTGATGACTACTTATCCTGGAGATTTAAATGCCTTTACGCTTTCTGACCGCCGGTGAATCCCACGGCCCTGCCCTGACCGCTATAGTGGATGGTATGCCCGCTGGCTTGCAGTTGGACGCATCCATCATCGACCCGGAGCTTGCCCGCCGTCAAAAAGGCTATGGCTCCGGTGGACGCATGAAGATCGAGAAGGATGCTGTCCGTATTTTGAGCGGCGTCATGGCCGGCGAGACAACCGGCGCTCCAATTGGCATGCTGGTCGAAAACGCTGACCACCTCAAATGGCAGGGCAAAGCCGTTGACCCGATGACTGCGCCACGTCCTGGCCACGCCGATCTGACCGGGGCGGTCAAGTACGGCTACCGGGATTTACGTCCATCACTCGAGCGGGCTTCGGCGCGTGAAACCACCATGCGTGTGGCCGTGGGCGCGATTTGCAAGCACTTTTTGTCGCAGTTTGGGATCGTCGTTGGTGGATATGTGAAATCCATCGGTGAGATCGAGGCTGAGTTAGACGGGAATGACTACTTGACTCGGTTTGAGGTAGCAGATCAAAATGATGTGCGCTGCCCCGACCCGATCGCTGCGGATAAGATACGTGCTCGCATTGAAGAGATCATCCATGGTAAAGATACGCTCGGCGGTGTGTTAGAGATCGTGGCGCTCAATCTTCCAGTTGGGCTTGGGTCGTTTAGACAATGGGATACCAGGCTGGAGGCGCGCTTGGCGCGGGCGGTGATGTCGGTGCAGGCGATGAAGGGGGTGGAAATCGGCGACGCATTTGAAAATACGCGTTTGCCGGGAACACAGGTACATGATGCAATCAGATTAGAGGGGGAGATGCTGATTCGCCCCACCAACCGTGCGGGCGGAACCGAAGGTGGTGTGACCAACGGCCAACCGCTTGTCATCCATGCCGCGATGAAGCCGATTGCGACCACACTCACCCCGCAGATGACAGTTGACCTGGCCACCGGCGAAGAAGGCCCGACCAAATACGAACGTTCTGACTTTTGCCCTGTGCCCCGCGCCGTGCCGATTTTAGAGGCGGTGGTGGCCTTTGTGCTGGCAGATGCACTGATCGAGAAACTGGGCGGCGACTCGCTGGCTGAAATGTTGCCGCGCTTCGAAACCCTGCGGCAAGCTCGTTTGGAAGACTTGCCAATGAACAACCAACCGCATATCTGGTGGGAGTGAACATGCAAATTTTTCTGTATGGTCCTTCAGGAAGTGGAAAATCTACAGTCGGAAAAAAATTGGCGCAGTCCCTCAATCTGTCCTTCCTTGACTTGGATGCCGAGATTGAAACTGCTATTGGGCAAAGCATCTCTCGGTATATGACCGAACAGAGTGAGATGGCTTTTCGAGATGCGGAAAATTCCATGTTGCAAAAAGTCGTTGAAGGGGAAGAAAAAGTGATCGCCCTGGGTGGCGGCGCGTTGCTGCGGGACGCAAACCGAGCACTTGCAGAATCTGCAGGGCAGGTTGTTTTTCTCGAGACGGATTTACCCGCGCTGGTGGCGCGGCTCACACAGGATGGGAATCAACGTCCCTTGCTGGCCGGTGAATTGCAGGACAAACTATCTGCTTTGCTGGAACGCAGGCGGGAACATTACGACTCGTTTTCCCTGCGCGTGGATGCTTCGCAATTGCCAGAACAAGTTTCATGGGATATCCAGCGGATGCTTGGACGGTATCACTTGCGCGGAATGGGAGCGGGCTATGATGTGATCGTGCAGGAAGGTGGTATCGATCAACTTGGTGCCATGCTCAAAGGCCGCAATTTGAGTGGGCCGGTGCTGGTGATTAGCGATGTGAATGTTGCTCCACATTACTTAGAAAGAGTGTTGAGATCCCTGGATACAGTGGGATATCAGGCTAGCAAAATGGCTATCCCGGCCGGGGAGGTTCATAAGAATTTAGAGACAGTAACATCCCTGTGGCGCGGTGGATTGGAGGTAGGACTTGATCGCAAGAGCACGATAGTAGCGTTAGGAGGTGGCGTGGTTGGGGACCTGGCCGGGTTTGCGGCAGCTACCTTCCTGCGCGGCTGTAACTGGGTAGCCGTTCCTACTACGTTGCTGGCTATGGTAGATGCATCGATGGGCGGAAAGACCGGCTTCGACCTGCCCGAAGGCAAGAACTTGGTGGGGGCATTCCACCCGCCGCGGCTGGTGCTGGCTGACCCGGACGTGCTCTCCACGCTGCCGGAGCGAGAACTGCGCGCCGGGCTGGCGGAAGTGGTCAAGCATGGCGTCATTGCCGACCCGGAGTTATTTGGCCTGTGCGCCCAGGGATGGGAAACGGTCACTGACTGCCTGCCGGAAGTAGTGCGGCGTGGGATGGCGGTCAAGGTAAAAGTGATCGAAGAAGACCCCTACGAGCAGGGCATCCGGGCGGCGCTCAATTTCGGGCATACAATTGGGCACGCAGTGGAGCTGGTCAGCGGGTTTAGCACCCTGCACGGCGAAGCCGTGGCGATCGGGATGGTGGCTGAAGCGCGGCTGGCAGAACGTTTAGCGGTGGCAGGCCCGGGCACGTCTGATGCGTTGGAAAAAGCGCTCACAACGCTGGGATTGCCCGTCGAAGTTCCTGAAGACCTGAGACGGGATAAACTCATATCAGCCATGAAAGTGGATAAGAAAAAGAAATCGGGTGTGGTGCGTTTTGCGTTGCCAGTGGAAATCGGGAAGGTCAGAGTGGGAGTTGAAGTGGAAAATTTGGAGGAAGCATTATGAAAATTTTGGTTTTACACGGCCCGAACCTGAACCTGCTCGGCACGCGTGAGCCGGAAGTGTATGGTTCAATGACGCTCGACGAGATCGATTCCCGACTGGTGGAAAAAGGCCGCGAACTGGAGGCTGAAATAACCTGCCAGCAATCAAATCACGAGGGGGTTTTGATCGATGCTTTGCAGGATGCGCGCACATGGGCGGACGGCGTTATCCTCAATCCGGGCGGGTATACGCATACTTCGGTGGCGCTGCGCGATGCAATTGTGGCAATTGGCATCCCGGTGGTTGAAGTGCATCTTTCGAATGTGTATGCCCGCGAAGAGTTCCGGCACACCTCGCTGCTTTCGGCGGTATGTAAGGGGAAAATCCTTGGTTTTGGCTGGAAGTCGTATATATTGGGGTTGTATGCGCTTGTTGCTGATTTTGGTTGATCGTTCCATGCTTGGATGCCATTTATCATAAAGCTCACTGACTATTGTCAGAAATCTCAGTCATCGAGGGGACTTTCTAACACACCGTTAAGGAAATCTTTCACAATTCTATCTCGCAGCATCATTGCATCCCCGCTATATTTGGCTCAATCATTACGCCGAAGAGCCATCTATGCATATTCTTTCCATTGGACTCAACCACACAACTGCTCCCATCGATCTGCGCGAACGCCTTGCTTTTAATGAAGAGCAGGTGCGCGCCGCGCTTTCTCGTTTAAGCTGCGGATACGCCAACCTCACCAGCGAAATGAAAGAGATGGTTATCATCTCGACCTGTAATCGCATCGAAATCTACGCTGCCTCCAACCAAACATCATTTTCCGGGTTGGAGGCTTTTTTGTCGGATACGCGCGGAGTGTCGGTGGAGGATTTGCATCTTCATCTATATCGCTATACGGATGCCGAGGTTGTGCGGCATTTGCTGGATGTCGCTGCCGGGTTGGATTCGCTGGTGCTGGGCGAACCGCAAATCCTGGGCCAGGTGACGCGCGCGTTGGAACTGGCGCGCGGCGTTGGCGCATGCGGACCGCTTCTTTCCCGACTCTTTCAGGCTGCCATCCACGCTGGAAAGCGTGCCCACACTGAGACTGCGATCAGCCGCAACCCGGCTTCGGTCTCCTCGTTGGCTGCCGGGTTGTGTGAACGTGCGGTGCATGATATCAAAAAGGCTCACATTGTGGTTCTCGGTGCCGGTGAAATGGGGGAACTGGCGGTCGAGGCTCTGCGGAAACGCGGCGCTCAAAAGCTGACAGTTGTCAACCGCACCCTTGAGCACGCTCGCATCCTGGCAGAACGTTGGAGCGCTGAGGCTGATACGTTCGAAAATATGGAGAAAACTCTCGCCCGCGCAGACATCGTCATCTCGTCAACGGGTGCGCCGCACACGATAATTCAAAAAGATATGATTGCAACCGCCATGGGCGAACGGCCGGAACAACAACTCTTATTTATCGATATTGCCGTACCGCGGGATGTTGACCCCGGGGTAGCCAATATCCCCCATGTCCGTTTATACGATATCGATAACCTCAACGCACATCTGGAACACTCCCTGGCTGAACGAGAATCCGAAGTGCCGCGTGTTGAAGCCATCCTTGATGAAGAAGAATGCAAGTTTATGGAATTCCTGTCATCGCTGGATATGCTCCCGCTTATCAAAACTATGCGGCAGCAGGCCGAATCCATCCGCCAGGCTGAGTTGAACAAGACCCTGCGCCGCCTGCCTGATCTTAACGAGGCCGAGCGTGCCCGTATCGAGGCGCTGACCCAGGCGCTGGTCAAGAAACTACTGGATACACCCACCAATCGTCTGCGGGCGCAGGCCAATATGCCCGATGCGCCAGAATATGCCGACATTGCCCGCACTTTGTTTGGATTATCTACTGGTGACTAATTCACCGCAGATAAACAAGATAAACACTGATCTATTGATGAACAACTTACTTTTGAAGGTCATCCAAGTTTATCAACCCATATCATTTTATCTGTGTTCATCTGTGGTTAAAAACTGAGTTGGTATATGAAACTGAACTTTGCTACCCGTCCCTCCGCCCTGGCCCGCTGGCAGACCCAGTGGGTGATCTCTGCTCTGCAAGAAAAGCATCCAAACTTATCTTGTGAAGAAAAGGTCATCACCACTCAGGGAGATAAAATTCTCGATAAACCCCTGCCCGAAATCGGCGGCAAAGGGCTATTCACGCAGGAACTTGAGAGTGAATTGCTTTCCGGTGCCGTCCACTGCGCTGTGCATTCACTCAAGGATTTACCTGTTGAGAATCCCATAGGGTTAACGGTGGGATGCATTCCTGTCCGTGCTGAAGTGCGTGATGCGTTCATCTCGAAGAATGGGTACACGCTCGAGACGCTTCCACCCCGAGCGATAGTCGGAACCTCAAGCCTGCGTCGCGCCGCCCAGATACTGTCCGCCCGCCCGGACGTGACCACTGCCTCCCTGCGTGGTAACGTGGACACCCGTTTGCGTAAGGCCTTGGATGGTCAGTACGATGCTATTATTTTGGCTGGTGCGGGTCTGACCCGCCTGGGGCTGGAGACACATATTACCCAGTGGTTGCCGCTGGATGTGATGCTTCCCGCTCCGGGGCAGGGAGCCTTGGCTGTACAATGCCGTGCAGACGATGAAAAAACGCTCACACTGCTTTCTACCCTCGAAGATGCTCCTACCCGTTCGGCTGCAACTGCCGAACGCCAGTTCCTGCTCGGGCTGGGTGGCGGATGTGCGGTACCTGTGGCTGCTTATGCAGAAGTCAACGATGGGCAATCAGCACTCAGCTTGACTGGGTTAGTTGCATCTATTGACGGCAAGAGACTTATCAAAGTGGCTGGCGAGAGTGCTAATCCTGTCGAACTTGGAAAACAATTAGCCAATGAAGCAATTGCCCAGGGTGCTGACGAGATCTTGAAATTGGTCATCCCCTTTCGGGGACAGGCTGAAAGCTGATGATTATGAAAGTGCTGATTACTCGCCCCCGCAATCAAGCCGACTCATTTGCAGATGCACTATCCGAGGCTGGCTTTGAGCCGGTATTCTTCCCGGTTATTGAAATCCGTCCGTTTGAAGAAAATGTGGCTCTTGATCGGGCAATTGCAAAATTAAGTTGCTACGATTGGGTGGTCTTTACGTCCGTGAATGGGGTGGATGCATTTTTTGAGAGAACCGATCATCACCACAGAGACACAGAGAACGCAGAAAAAAAGAATTTAAAGCTCCGTGAGCTCAGCGACTTTGCGGTAAAAGTTGCCGCTATCGGTCCCAAGACCGCTCAATCCCTCGAAGCTCGTGGCGTGACACCTGATTTTGTTCCCGACGAATACGTGGCCGAAGCCATCCTGCCCGGGCTGGGTGATTTGCTTGGACGCTGGGTGCTGTTGCCGCGCGCCGAGATCGCCCGCAAGGCTCTACCCGAAGCGATTGTTGCGGCAGGCGGCGTAGCCCATGAGATCGCTGTGTACCAGACCCTCCCGGCGGAAATCGATTGGGAAGGGCTGGCGGCATTGAAGTCCGGGGTGGATTCGGTCACGTTCACCAGTCCATCGACGGTGGAGAATTTCGTCGAGATTGTCCGCCGTGCGGGACTGGATCCATTGCATCTTCCGGGAAATCCAAAAGTTGCTTGTATTGGCCCCATCACCCAAAGAGCCGCTGAAGAAGCGGGCTTTGTAGATGTGAGTGTGGCTGAAGAATATACATCCGATGGAATTGCCAGACTACTGCGCGATGGCGTATTGGAGGAATGATGGCTATCTCTGATCCCTTAAAACTTGCTATTGGTAATCGCTCATTAGTTAATCGGCCTCGACGGCTGCGCCAAACCGAAACCCTGCGCTCGATGGTGCGTGAGACCGAATTGAACCCACGTGATTTCATTTATCCGATGTTTGTCCGCCATGGTAGTGGACGCACGCCGATTGCATCGATGCCCGGTGTGGCGCAACTCTCCGTGGACGAAGCTGTTCGGGAGGCTGAGAAAGCCACAGAATTGGATATCCCGGCAGTGATTTTGTTTGGTATCCCGGATGAAAAAGACCCTGTCGGGCTGGAGAATTTCGCTGATGATGGAATTGTTCAGCAGGCTATTCGGGCTATTAAGCAGGAAATCCCCGATATGGTGGTCGTGACGGATGTCTGCCTGTGTGAGTACACCGACCATGGGCACTGCGGAATCCTAAACACGGGCGAGCATTTCCAGATGTCGCTTCCCGAAGGCTACGTGCTCAACGACCTGACTCTGGATGTGCTCGGCAAGGTGGCCGTCTCGCACGCTGAATGCGGCGCAGACATCGTCGCCCCGTCCGGGATGATGGACGGGATGGTGGGCGCCATTCGGGATGCGCTGGACACGACTGGTTTCGAGAACGTACCGATATTGTCGTATGCAGTCAAGTACGCTTCATCGTTCTACGGCCCGTTCCGGGATGCGGCTGAAGGTGCGCCCAAGTTTGGTGACCGCAAGTCTCACCAGATGGACCCGGCCAATATCCGGGAAGCGTTAAGGGAAGCCGTACTTGATGTGGAGGAAGGCGCCGACATGCTGATAGTCAAGCCTGCGCTGGCCTATCTGGATGTCATTCGCACTGTCAAAGATGCCTTCCCCGAACTGCCGATGGCAGCTTACAACGTCAGCGGAGAGTACGCCATGGTCAAGGCAGCCGCAGCCAATGGCTGGATTGACGAGGCTAAAGTCACGCTAGAAACTCTACTCTCGATGAAACGTGCCGGAGCGGATTTGATTCTCACCTATCATGCGCTTGACGCGGCGAAATGGTTGAAATAATTCATCACATGTCACGCATCACTGAACAGTAAAACATGACGAGTGAAACGTGAAAGGCAATCTCTATATGACAACGACTTCACATTTATCGGAACGTGCCGCTGCCGAGCGGCAATACCAGAACAGCCGTATGGTGCATGCTGACTTTGATCAGGCTCCCTTTACTATCGCCTGGGAAGTGACCCGTGCCTGCGCTTACGCCTGTGTCCACTGCCGGGCAGATGCACAGCACCAGCGTGACCCTCGTGAAATGTCCACCGAGGAAGCCTTCGCCCTGATCGACCGTCTGGCGGACTTTGGCAACCATCCCATTTTGATATTCACTGGCGGCGACCCGATGATGCGCCGTGACCTGAACGAGTTGATCGCTTACGCCACCCAAAAAGGCCTGCGTTGTTCGCTGACTCCCACCGCCACGGCCCTGCCGACCACCGAACGCCTCCAGCAGGTGCGGGAAGCAGGAATCCGGCGCATAGCGCTGTCACTGGACGCACCCAGGCCCGAGGTCCATGATGCGTTTCGCAAGGTGCCCGGTTCCTGGCAACGGACAATAGACATCCTGCACCGTGCCCACGATGTCGGGCTGAGCGTGCAGATCAACACCACCGTCGCCAAACACAACGTCGACATCCTGCCCGAGATGGTGCCGTTCATCCAGGAAGTAGGCGCTGTCCAGTGGTCGGTCTTCTTCCTCGTGCCAACTGGCCGCGCGATGATCGAACAGATGATTTCTGCTGAACAGCACGAGCAGGTTTTCAACTGGTTGTACGATCTCTCGCAGAATGCACCCTTCGATATCAAGGGCACGGCTGCCCCGATGTACCGCCGGGTGGCCATCGAGCGTAAGAAGGCCGAAGCGGGCGATGGGCCGGTCACCTTCCAGGGTGCTGGCTTCCAGTACGCCGATGGCCTGAACCGCCCGACCAAGGGCGTCAACGATGGCAACGGCTTCCTGTTCATCTCGCATATCGGCGAGATCCAGCCCAGCGGCTTCCTGCCCATCACAGCTGGTATGGTGCGTGAAAATGACGTGGTCGACGTCTACCGCAACCACTCACTTTTCAAAGACCTGCGGGATTACTCTAAGCTCAAAGGCGTCTGCCGAACATGCCAGTATGTGGACGTTTGCGGCGGGCAGCGTGGTCGTGCTTACGGTGTCACTGGCGATTACATGGAAAGTGATCCCGCCTGCATACTGGTGAGCGGAGATTAGCCCATGACTGGATCCCGCTTTCTCGATGCCTGCCGGCGCCAGCCTGTCGACGTCACGCCTGTCTGGTTCATGCGTCAGGCCGGGCGCTATATGGCGGAATACAGGGCCATCCGTGAGAAATATAGCCTGCTCGAGATCGTCCAACAGCCCGAACTAGCTGCCGAAGTCACGCTGCAACCCGTACGCGCCTTCAGCGTAGACGCCGCTATTCTATTTGCCGATATCCTACTACCGCTTCCGCCAATGGGCGTGGACTTTGAATTCGTCAAAGGCGAAGGACCTTCCATTCACAATCCTATTCGGACTCAAGCGGACGTAGATGCGCTGCGCCCGCTTCACCCCGAAGAGACGCTTGCCCACGTTATGGACGCCATACGCCTGCTCCGCACCGAACTCGGCGATACACCATTGATTGGCTTTTCCGGCGCACCCTTCACGGTAGCTTCCTACATGATTGAAGGCGGCCCTTCGCGCGATTACAAAACCACCAAGTTGATGATGTATTCCGCCCCTGAAACCTGGCATACTTTCATGGAAAAACTGTCTACTGCGCTTGCTGAGTACCTGACCGCCCAGATCAATGCCGGGGCGCAGGTTGTACAACTGTTCGACTCATGGATCGGCGCCCTCAGCCCAATGGACTATGAGACCTTCGTCCTGCCCTACTCCAAAAAGGTTTTGGATGCCGCCCATGCAACCGGTGTGCCTGTCATCAACTTCGGTACCGGTACTGCAACATTGCTCTCGCTCATGCGTCAGGCAGGCGGAGACGTGATCGGCCTGGACTGGCGCGTCCCTCTCGACCAGGGCTGGCAGGACATCGGCCACGATCGGGCAGTGCAAGGCAATCTTGACCCTGTCGCCCTGTTCGCTCCTATTCCTGAGATGAAAAAACGCATCCATGATGTCCTGGGCCGGGCCGAAGGCCGCCCCGGACACATCTTCAACGTCGGTCACGGCATTCTGCAACATACGCCGGAAGAGAATGTGAAAGCGGCGGTAGAAATCATCCACGAGTATGGAAATTAACCTCATCGGCCTCATTGCCGCCCTCGCCACCTTTCTAGGCATCTGGCTCGGACATGTTTCCGTGCGAGTCATCGAACGCAAGGCCAAAACGCTCCTGCCGCCCATCATAATCGCTATCGTCCTTGGCCTTACCCTCGAATGGTTTTCACTTTCAACTTTAAACCTTCAACTTTCAACTGCTTTTGGAATTTTAGGCATCACTATCCTCTGGGATGCCCTCGAATTTGTCCGTCAGGA
Source organism: Anaerolineales bacterium (assembly GCA_049687655.1). GTDB lineage: Bacteria > Chloroflexota > Anaerolineae > Anaerolineales > Villigracilaceae > JAABUE01. Next base: position 12,957 of record JBAVJG010000323.1, read on the forward strand.
AAAACGGGTCAAAAAAGGACACGCCCCTGCCAACCCATCCAACCCCCGCCACGCCCAAATCCTGGCCGAATATCCGTCAGCTACCACGCTTGACCTACTCAAACGTGATCCTATCGATCGTCCCGTCACCACCGACGAAGCGGCCCAACTCATCACTGAAAACTGATTACTATGAACTTCTTCGGTTTACTCCTCGGCATCGCCACCCTCTTCATCATCGGACTCGGCTTCGTCTGGGTCATCCGTGGCGAACGTTACTTCGGCCTGCTCTGGTGGCCTTATATTACGGGGCTTGGCTTACTGCTTATCGTCGGCTCACTTTTCTTGCGCAACGACTGGGCTTCGGCCTTGTTCGGGGTAACGGGAGCCTCTCTGATTTGGGGTTCGACCGAGTTCAAGGAACAGGCCGTTCGTACGGAACTGGGCTGGTATCCCTTCAATTGGAAGAAAATCCAGCCGCCCTTTGCAGATATCATAAAAAACTGGAAAGCTCCACATTTATGATGTCATCCTGAGCGTAGCGAAGGATCTCTCAACCCACTTAATGAGACTCTTCGGTCTCAAAAAGCGCTCCCTCAGAGCGACAAAGAAAGAAATTCTATGCAAAATATCGTGATTATTGGCGGCGGTATTGCCGGTCTATCCGCCGCTTACTATGCCCAGAAAAGCGTGCCTAACGCTCAAATCACCCTGCTCGAAGCCAGTGACGGCTGGGGCGGCAAAATCACCACCGACCGAGTGGCATTTGAAGATGGCGACTTCATCATAGAAGGTGGCCCCGATACTTTCCTGGCGACCAAGCCCTGGGCCGTAGCGCTTTGTAAAGAACTTGGCCTGAGCGACCGTCTGCACGGCACCAACCAGAGCCAGAAGAACACTTACGTTCTGCACAAAAACAAACTCCAGCCCCTTCCCGATGGCCTGGCGATGATGATTCCCACCAACATTCCTTCCATCCTGAAATCCCAGCTTGTCTCCTGGCCTGGCAAAGCCCGCATGGGACTGGACTTCCTGCTCCCTGCCCATAACGGTCACCACGACGAGAGTCTCGGCCGCTTCGTCTCCCGCCGTCTCGGACGGGAAGCCTACGAGAACCTGATCGAACCGCTCATGTCCGGCATCTATGCGGGTGACGGCGACCAGCTTTCCCTCCGCTCCACTTTCCCCTACCTGCATGACCTCGAACACAAATATGGCTCACTCGCCCGCGGTGCGCTCAATATGCGCCAGCAGATGACTGCCCGTGGGAAGTCGGCACTGGGCTCCCGCTCTGCCTTTCTCACCCCCACTACCGGCCTGGCCGAAATTGTCGAGAAGCTGGTTGAAACGCTCACCGATAACGGCGCTGACCTGCGCCTGAATACCAGCGTTAAAACTTTACAACGTTCAAACATTACAACGTGGGATGTAGAATTGGAAAATGGGAAAACGCTGACTGCTGACGGAATCATTCTGGCGACGCCGACCTACGCCGCAGGCAAAATCGTATCGGAACTGGACCCCGAGCTTGCCACCGTTTTAGAGAGCATCCCCTATGCCTCGACCGCTACCGTCACCCTGGCCTACCGCCAGAGTGATCTGTCCCGCCCGCTGGATGGGTATGGTTATGTTATCCCCCGCCGCGAGGGACGCCGTGCCCTGGCCTGCACCTGGACCTCGACTAAGTTTCCACACCGCGCCCCCGACGGCTACGCCCTGATCCGTGTTTTTGTCGGGCGTGCCGGGCAGGAATCCGACATCCCCTGGAACGAGTCTGGCTTGCTCGATCTGGCTCGTGAAGAACTCGAATTGACCCTCAATATCGCCGCCGAGCCTCTGGTCAACAGGGTTTTCATCTGGGAAAACGCTATGCCGCAGTACAATCTTGGCCACCCCGAAAAACTTGCCCAGATCGATGCTGCGCTCGAAAAGCACCCTGGCCTTGCGCTGGCAGGCAACGGTTACCGCGGTATCGGTATCCCTGATTGCATCCATTCCGGCGAATTAGCCGTTGAAAAAATTCTAAAACTTATGTCATTGCGAGCAACCAACGGGAGCGTGGCAATCTCCGAATAATAGGGGATTGTTTCGTCGAAAAGAACGCTCCTCGCAATGACATATAAAGGTGAAATCATGAATATCCAGAAATCAATCGAACTCTTCAGTCAAGCTCAGCAGCTACTCCCCGGCGGCGTGGACTCGCCCGTACGAGCCTTCCGTGCCGTAGGCGGACAGCCACTCTTCATCGAGCGTGGCGAAGGCCCCTATCTCTACGATGTGGATGGTAACCGTTTCATCGACTATGTGCTCTCGTGGGGACCACTTATCACCGGTCATGCCCACCCCAAAGTGGTCGAGGCTGTCCAGCAGGCCGCCCTGAAGGGGACATCTTACGGTGCTCCCAGCCCGCTTGAAATCGAGTTGGCGCAGCGGGTGATGGACTTCATGCCCAATATCGAGATGCTCCGTTTCGTAAACTCGGGCACTGAAGCGACCATGTCGGCTTTGCGCCTGGCACGGGCTTATACCGAACGGGACAAAATCATCAAGTTCGAGGGCTGTTATCACGGCCACGCTGACATGCTGCTGGTGCAGGCTGGCTCCGGCGTGGCGACACTCGGCTTGCCCGATTCACCTGGCGTGCCTGCCGCCACCGCAGCAGATACGCTGGTCGCTGTTTACAATGTCTTCGAATCGGTAGAGGCGTTGTTCGAGCAGTACCCCGGCCAGATTGCGGCCATCATTGTTGAGCCGGTGGCGGGGAACATGGGTGTTGTTCCACCCGTAGACGGTTTCCTGCAAGGGCTGCGTGACATCACCTCCCGTGAAGGCGCACTTCTTATCTTCGACGAAGTCATGACCGGCTTCCGTGTCCATCTCAACGGAGCGCAGACACTCTACAACATCGTCCCCGATCTGACCACGCTCGGCAAAGTTATAGGTGGCGGATTGCCAGTCGGGGCGTATGGCGGCAAACGAGAGATCATGGAAATGGTCGCTCCTGTCGGCCCGATGTATCAGGCCGGGACGCTTTCCGGGAACCCGTTAGCCATGTCCGCAGGTATTGCGGCGCTCGATTTGTTAAAAATGCCCGGGACGTGGGACAAGCTCGAGAAAGCCTCCGCAGACCTGATGTCTGGGATTGAGGCGGCGGCCAAATCGGCCGGGATTCCCCTCCAGCAGACCCGAGTTGGTACCATGTTCACAAACTTCTTCAGCGAAGTCCCACCGGTAAATTGGAGTACTGTCGCGCAGGGAGATAAAGTCCGTTTTGGACAGTTCTTCCAGTCCATGCTGGAAGATGGCATTTATTTGGCACCATCGGCGTTCGAGGCCGGGTTCATGTCTACCGTGCATACGGACGAGGATATTCAGACTACGGTGGCTGCAGCGGAAAGGGCGTTCAAATCATGGTAGTAAGAGAAAAGACGACAAACGCCGTTCTGATACGTTACCGAGTCGGACTTGTCCTGATCTGGGTTGGCGTGCTGACCTGGCTGCCGTTCATCGTCATGCGCGCCAGCGGTTTGAAACCGTCGTTATTCTGGTTTTTGCCGTTTCACTTGATAGGCGTGATTGGCGGCTCACGTTTGCGCAAAATTGCCCGGAAAGAAATGGGCGCACATGCGCCCAAAAAGAATGTTTTCCGCGCGATCGGGCATAGCCTGATTTTCCTGGGAATTCTGGTCTGGGGGGTATACTTCTACCTGAAACTGGTTGCAGGCCAGCCGGTGGAAGTGGGCGACTTTTTACCGTATCACCTGACCGGAATATTTGGTGGAATCACTTTTCTGGGAATTGGTTATTTTGTGAACCGAAGATCATCCACTTCAACTTGATTGGCAAACTGCGTATGCTGTCCATAACTGGAAAGTCAAAACGAGGCAAATGTCCTGTTGGCATTTGCCTCGTTTTGTGTGTAAAGGTTATCTGTATAAGTGATCTGTCGGATTGGCCTAATGGCTAGCCAGATATTCTGTTATTCGATGAAGGCGTATCCGTTCGATAAACAGGTTTGGTACTGGTTCCGCTATGACAAAGAGTCGGCCCCAGGCAGCATTTCCATGGGCTTCGATGCATACCTGGAAGGTAACGTGCCGCTTGCCGCGGTAAACTTTGCGGAATAGAGCCACCGCGCTCATAGTTTCGTCGGTATCCAAATCGCGGAATTCACTGTAAGGACTGGAGGGTTGTAAGGCTTGATACTCAAGCAACTCAGTCACTATAAAGTACTCGATTTCTCCATCTCCGTATACAAGTCTTACTTCATCCCCCACATTCAGTTTCGTGAAGGTTTGTCCGGCCAGGTGGTTATGTGCCAACAAGCCGACATTTCCCACTTCTGTTGCCATACTGAACTGGGTGATAACTCCTGGGTTCTGTGAAACATAACCCGGGTTACCAACCGGTTGCTGTATGATCGGAAATGAGAATACATTTGGAACATATACCCCTTTGAGAAGACCTGCATTCCCATCTGAAACACTTTCCACGAAACCTGAAAAATCCGGGAGGGATAGTTCGGTCTCACCCGCTGCTTGTACCGCAATGGGGGTTAGTAAAAATGAGAATGTAATAATGAATAAACCAAGAATGTAAATGAAATTTTTAGGATTGTTTTGCTTTTTGGGTGCCATACTTTTGTCTCCAACTCGACAAAGGCACCCATCTATTCCCACTAAATCCGACAAATAGATGGTTCACGAAACTCGTTTCGGCAGTCTGGCGATCATGGTCGTGTGGTACGACAGTAGACCCATAACTTTGCGCCCCCGCCTTTCGACGGGTTTGCCTTTATCGAACGAACTATATTAAAGTGCTAGAAAATAAGCCAAGTTTGCTATATTTGAATAGTAACCTTCTGAATTATAAGGTTGATGGCTATCCCACGCCTTTACAATATTGAAATTCTGCCTGATAAAATTGCAAGGTAGTTAAAGGCCCCAATAATGAATTTTACGTTTCAATTGTTGCCTTAGCGCATGCATAGTTCACGCATTTTGCATCATTTTTGGGCATGCGGTAAAATTCTCTTTGTAATTTCATGCAAGAAAAAGGAAGCCCAGATGCCCCAATTTGACATGTTCAATCCATCAGAGCAACAAGCGGAATCCCTTGAAGGACTTATCAACGAAATGATGGCGATGAGCGATGACCCGCTGGCTGATGCAGGCACGAATGTGGTCATCAGCCGTGGAAACCCTGATGCCAAATTAATTATCATTGGCGAAGCGCCTGGTCCCCAGGAAAACATTCAGGGAAAGCCGTTTGTCGGGCGTGCAGGTCAGTTACTGGATAAAATCCTTCAAGCGGCAGATTTCGATCCTGATCAGGATGTGTACATCACCAACTCTGTTTTCCGCATGCCTCCTGGTGATGGTGGAAAGGCTTTTCGCAAACCCAGTAATGAAGAAATCGAATATTATCGGCCATATGTGCACGAGATTATCCGACTGGTCGATCCATTTATCATGCTGTTGACCGGGAATGTAGCCTGCTACTCCATTCTTGGCAAGACGGGTATCACAAGACTGCGCGGTGAATGGACACAATTAAATGGGCGTTGGGTCATGCCGATCTTCCACCCGTCTTACTTGTTGCGAAATCCGTCCAAGGAACCCGGCTCACCTAAAGCGCTGATGTGGGATGACATTCGTGAAGTCCGTAAAAAATACGACGAACTCACCAGCTAATAAAGCATCATATTCGAATAATTTTAGGACCTACGCAGTTTGCAAGAGATTACCGATACTGTCTTTCTCCTGACACATTTCTGCCACAAAAGCATGATATGCTTTGAACGATGACCCAACGCATCCTTGTTGTGGACGACGAACCTGCTGTGAGCGATCTGCTGACCTACAATCTTCGGAAGTCTCATTATGAAGTTGTAGTCGCTTCTGATGGACAGGAGGCGTTACAACAGGCGCGTCAAACGTCACCTGACCTGATTCTGCTTGACCTGATGATTCCCAAAGTGGACGGTCTTGACGTCTGCCGCGAGCTGCGCAAGACCAGCGATGTGCCCATCATCATGATCACAGCTCGTGGCGAAGAGATCGACCGCGTGGTCGGCCTCGAACTGGGCGCTGACGACTACATCACCAAACCGTTCAGCGTGCGTGAATTGATGGCGCGTATCAAGGCTGTACTGCGCCGTGCCCAATCCGAAGATAAGGCCGCCTCGGCATCCAGCTTGTTAAATGGTCCTGCTGGCCTGCAAATAGACCTTGATGCTCGCACTGTGCTCATTGGGGAAATGAATCTTAATCTAACCCGCCTGGAATTTGACTTGCTCTACCATCTTCTTTCCAACACCGGACGTGTATTGACCCGCGAACGTTTGCTCGAACAGGTTTGGGGCTACGATTTTGTCGGTGATACGCGCGCCGTGGATAGCGCTGTCAAACGCCTGCGCGCCAAGCTGCGAGCAGTTTCTGATAACGCCGATGCCATCGAAGCTGTCCGTGGAATCGGTTACCGGTTCAGTAAGTGAAGCATGCGCACCCCGATTCAACTCCGTTTGTCTCTGACCACCCTGGCCGTATTATTGCTGGGTATGGGTTTGGCTGCGGCCTTAAGCTGGTTGGCTGTGGAGCAACTCTACCTGAACACACAGCAGGAGAACCTGCTCGCCCAGGTCCAGTTGACCGCTTCCGCGTTACAGGGCGCACCGCTACCGATCACCCCTGCCGAACCCTATTCTCAAACTGCTAACGTTCGACCTGGCATCCACACCCGTTTGCTGGGGGATCAGGGTGCCGTTGTAGTCAACTTGCCCATTACAGCGGATGACACCACCGTTCAGGTTCCTCTCGCCGAAAACAACGCTTCGGTCTCGACCGTCGACCTGCTTCAGCGCCCCGAAATCCAGTCTGCTCTGACAGGGATACCTGCTACTGCCATCCGACAGGTTGTGTCCGCAGGTAACCGCCGCGTGATGTACGCTGCCGCCCCCGTTTTTGCTGAAGATGGAAGTATCAATGGCATTCTATATCTTGCTACACCATTGCCGCCTGCCAGATTGCCAGCTAACATCATCTGGCAATTGCTTGGCGCTGTGGTAATCGCCGCCTTGCTGGCTGGTGTGACTGGAAGTATTTTATCCCGGCGTATTGCCCGTCCGCTGGAGGAATTGGCGCGCGCTGCGGGTGCTGTGGCCGAGGGGGACTTAGACCAACAGGTCCCAACAGATAGCGATATCCGCGAACTGCATAGCCTGGGAGAAGGCTTCAATCACATGACTACCAGCCTGAGACAGTCTGAGCAAGCGAAGAACGCCTTCGTTGCGGATGTCACGCACGAACTACGGACGCCGCTGACTGTCATCAACGGTACTATTGAAACACTAGAAGACGGCGCCATTGACGACCTCGAGGGGCGTGGGCCTTTGTTGAACTCCATGCAAGCTGAGACGAAGCGCTTGATTCGCCTGGTAAATGATTTGCTGGTGCTGACCCGCGCCGATGCAGGTGCCTTGAACTTAAAGATCGATGGCATCGATTTGGGGGAACTCGCCCGAGTGCGCTGTGGAAAACTTTCCGCGCTGGCGATGCTTCGCCGAGTGACGATAAATATTGAGGTGGGGGAGCAGGTGAAGGTCCGGGGCGATGCGGATCGATTGACTCAGGTGCTGGATAATCTGCTCGATAACGCCATCCGACATGCGCCTGAAGAGTCCACCGTTAAGGTGTCTGTCCAAAATGAAGAGCATGGAGTCCGATGTGAAATCATTGATCAAGGACCGGGCATCCCCGTGCAGCACCTGCCGTTTATTTTCGAACGTTTCTATCGTGCAGATACTTCACGTAACCGTCATACCGGCGGATCGGGGTTGGGGTTGTCGATTGTCCGTTCGCTAGTCTTGGCGCAAGGTGGACGTATCACGGCTGACAGCATTGAGGGCCAAGGGACAACAATCACTTTCTGGCTGCCCACAGCCGAAAACTGACATTTGCTTGCCTGAAATCTGACACACTCCTGCCCGGGTGGGGGAATATGATGATGGTGAAAAATCATCATAAAAGACAGGAGATATCAATGAAACACTTAACTACGATACTGAATGCCATTCTGGTTTGCGCCCTGATTTTCGTGCTGGCTGCATTCAGCCTGCCAAATGCCAGCGTAAAAGCCGCGCCTACTGCCGAAGCTACCCTTGAACCTGTTGAAGGACTGGAACAGATTTGTGACACGGGACGATCGATCCAGGTCAGTGGTACGGCGGTGGTAAATGTAGTGCCCGATCGGGTTTTGATCCAATTAGGCGTACAGTCCAATGCCAAAACCCCGCAGAAAGTAGAAGCAGTCAACAGCATCACAATCAACAAAATCATCCGCACTTTGAAAGCCCAGGGCGTTGAAGAAAAAGACATTGTGACGGACTGGTACGTGATTCAACCAATCTATGATGATTATGATTCGTTAGACATCGAAGGCTACCGGATTAATAATGTTGTGGCCGTCACTCTGCGTGACATCAACAAAGTGAATAAAGTGATAGTCGCCGCTCTTAACGCGGGCACAAACCAGGTTATCAATGTGGAGTTCTATCTCAGTGACCTGCGCAAATATCGCGATCAGGCGCGTGATCTGGCGATGAAGGCCGCCAGCGAGAAGGCGAATGACCTGGCCTCTGCAGCCGGGGCTGAGACGGGTTGCGTGATGAACATCAACGAGAATTCGTGGTCGAATTACAACGGCGGCTGGTACGGACAAAGCCGGGAGTTATGGACGCAGAATGTAATGCAAAACGCCGCTCCAGCCGGTGGTGAACCAGGTACTTTGACAGATGAGGGCCCGGTGAATCTGGGACAGGTCTCCGTCCGCGCTGAGGTGAGTGCCTCATTTAGCTTGAAGTGAAAATGAAGAGAATGTACCCAAATCTGTATCTCGTCAATGGTTAACGATATTTAGCCTGTTTTCGCTCAATGTGCTATCGTGAAAACGATAGCACATTTGCTCCTTCAGGTGTTACTATTTTTTTAGGACTTGCGCAGTTAGCAAAAGGTTACCGAAAATAAGGGGGTGTGCGCAGCACACCCCCTTATTTTCGGGGTTCTCTCATTTAGCTGCGCAAGTCCTGTTTTTAAGAAGTCAGCGTGTTTTATATGAGTGCCTGCGCGTAGATAA
>JBAVJG010000324.1:0-2416 GCA_049687655.1 Anaerolineales bacterium
GGCGATGAGCTCTGGAATCATGATCTGTTGAAAGTGTTCAACATCCCAGGCGCTCGCCCCGGAACGACGTAAGGCGATCAGCAAGGCTTCACCAAACGCGGCAGACTGTGATTCGGTGACATAAACACCTGATCCATGTTTTACTTCTACCAGGCCGAGGGCCATCAGGATGCGGGTGGCATCCCGAACAACTGCGCGGCTGACTCCGAATTGCTCGCACAGTTCGGGTTCGGTCGGCAGCGTGTCCCCTGCTTCCAGTTCGCCAGACAATATCAACTCTTTTATCGTTTCAGCCATTTGTTCTGGCAGGGTCTGCTTTTTAACTGGTTTCGAGAACAGGTCTTTCTTCGCCATGGAGTTCGATATCCTTTTCCTTGTGTAGGAGAAAATCGATTTTCAAGTACAAAAATAATGATAACACCAAAGCCCCGCCGGAAATAATCCAGGCTGTGCTGATAGAAAGCTGTTCGGCAATGTAACCGAGCAAGATACCGCCGACAGCCGAACCCAAATAAGATGCCAGGGATTCAATCGAGAGCATGGACGAGCGTTGCCCGGATGGAATTTGCTCGTTCAGCAAGGTGCTGTGGGGTGAATTGACGGCTCCCATGTTAAGGTAAACTAGCCAGAAGAGTAGAACGGCGACGGGCAAATTGCTTTGCAAGGCCAGGCCAATTAAGATGATACCTCTCAACCCCTGAAATATTGCCGCCACCAGACCATAGCGTTTGCCTAAAGCTTTGCTGACAGGTGTTACGATCAAATTGCCCAGCATCCCGACCAAAAAGTTGCCTCCCATAATGACGCCAAACCAAACCGTGTTCCCTTCGCTGCCGCCAAAAAGATCGGCAAAGTGTGGCTGCCAGAACGATTCCAGGCTTAGTAGGACAAACCCGCTGATACTTGTCGCCCCCAGCAAATACAAAAGGGCGTTATTCTTCCGGGTTAAGGAAACCGCGGTTTTTATCAAGTTGGGAATTTCACGCACCCCATCTAACAAGGAAATTTCACTGGTTGAAGGGCGCTCTTCTTTGACCAGAAAAATCACCGCTAAGAGTAATAGCAGGAAAACTACTCCAGCGAAAGCAAGCGGCATCGACAATGGGGTGAAAATAGCCGTTCCATCCGCAGGAAGACCTTTGAATAATCCAGGAATTAAGCTACCACCTAAAGTGCCCACGCCAAGAGACAATAAGGAATATGTTCCTACTTTGGCAAAGGCAGGTTGTAAATCAAACTCCGGATCGGCGGCTTTAAGCGCATCTACAAACCAGGCATCCAAAGCTCCAGATGAAAGCGCTCGCCCAACCCCGCTGAGCATGAAGCCGAACAGGAAAATTGGAAAAGAAAAAGCTCCTAATAACACCATTCCTGACAATAAGGTGACACTATATGCCAATATTGACACTCGTTTTCTGCCAATCGTATCGGCTAATCCTCCTGTGGGGACCTCCAGTAAGACGATTGTCAAAGAATAAAGCCCCATTGTGATTCCTACTTGAAACAGGTCGAGACCCCGAGCCTGGGCAAATAGCACCAAAAGCGATATTGGCAGGGCGGTAGCCAGCCAAAACATGGAAATCACCAAATAATAAGTTCGTTGAATTTGTTTTACCGATTGCATTTTGTCTCCTTTTGCGCAAGTCATATTATGACATTATCACATTATGAATATATAATAACAAGGAGTTCCTTTGTTGTCAACACCCATTTTTAAATTTTCCGGAAGCAATCCCGGCTGAGGAGCGAAGCGGCATTTCATCCCAAAAGGAAAGCCCCTTCTCTCATTTGAGAGAAGGGGCTGAATGCTAAACGTTAAAAGTTGTCAGCTAACTAATCGTCCATGTGCTTGACCATGGCATTGCCGAACTCGGAACACTTGAGTACGGTAGCGCCATCCATCAGACGCTCGAAGTCGTAGGTGACGGTTTTGGCTGCGACTGCGCCGCGCATCCCTTTCAGGATCAGGTCGGCAACTTCGTTCCAGCCCAGGTAGCGGAACATCATCTCGCCGGAGAGGATCACCGAGCCAGGATTGACCTTATCGAGGTCAGCGTATTTGGGCGCGGTGCCGTGAGTGGCTTCAAAGATGGCGTGGCCGCTCTCATAGTTGATGTTGGCGCCCGGGGCGATCCCCATCCCGCCGATCTGCGCGGCCAGCGCATCGGACAGGTAGTCGCCATTCAGGTTCATAGTGGCAAGCACGTCGAATTCCTTGGCGCGGGTGATGGTCTGCTGAAAGACGATGTCGGCGATGGTATCGCGGATGCGCAGTTTACTCTTCCATTCGCCGTCGCCGTGGGTATCCCATAACGCCAGCGCTTCTTTGACCTCATCGATGATTTCCTGCTTCTTGTCAGCGGACATCATGTCGAAACCGGGATCGATCATCTTGGCGTTCTCTTCCACCGTTAGA
>JBAVJG010000325.1:0-17247 GCA_049687655.1 Anaerolineales bacterium
TTGCAAGTGAAATATCGGTCGTGAGTGCGCCAACTCAGCCCATTTTGCCGACGCCCCTCAGCGAACCGATCCCTGCCACACCGACGCTGAACCCAACTCCGACAAAGACTCCAATCACGGTGTTCACACCCATAGAAACCATGTTGGAAACGACGCCCCTGCCCACTTCCGATGTACCCCCTATCCTGTATTACTCTCAAAGCGGTGACAGCTTGCTGGCCGTGGCCGCGCGTTTTGACGTGGCAACAACCGAAATCACTTCGGCAGAATCGCTCCCAGTAAACGGGTTGATCGACCCCGGCACATTGCTGGTCATCCCCGAGCGATTGACCGATTACGGCCCGAATGCCCAGATCATGCCGGATAGCGAGATCATTTTCTCGGTTAGTGCCGTGGATTTTGACGTCTCCACCTACGTTGCTGAGGCTGGCGGGGAACTGTCTAAGTACAGGGAGTTCCTGGGCTCCACCGGCTGGACGACCGGCTCCCAGGCCATCGAGCGCATCGCCATAGAAAACTCCATCAACCCGCGCCTGCTGCTGGCCCTGCTCGACTATGAAGGCGATTGGGTGACGGGCAACCCCAACGATGCCCTGCACACCCAGTTCCCGATGGGCTTCGAGAGCCAGTTCGAAAAGGGCGTTTTTCGGCAGATGATTCTGGCGGTCAACCAGTTGTATATCGGCTATTACGGCTGGCGTAGCGGCACGTTGACCGAATTGACCTTTCCGGACGGAGAAAAACTGCGCATCGCCCCAGACCTGAATGCTGGCACCGTTGCCATACAATATTTATTCTCAAAGCTGTACAACCGGGTGGAATGGCAAAGCATACTCGACCCAAACGTCGGCTTTCCGGCCTTCTTTGTTGAGCAGTTTGGCGATCCCTGGCAACGCGCGCAGAATGCCGGCCCTATCTTCCCACCCGGATTGGCTCAACCGCCCATGGTGCTACCCTTCGAGCCCAACCGTGAGTGGGCTTTCACAGGCGGCCCGCATGGCGCCTGGGAACACGACGGCCCGCTAGCCGCAATAGACTTTGCCCCCGCTACTGACAAATCCGGGTGTACCGAATCAGAAAAATGGCTGGTGGCAGCCGCACCCGGCCTGGTCGTCCGCTCGGGGAACGGGGTGGTGGTATTAGATCTGGACGGTGACGGGTACGAGGAGACCGGTTGGAACCTGATATACTTACATGTTGCTACCAAGGAACGCGTAAAACTGGGAACCTGGGTCGAGACTGACGACCGCATCGGTCACGCCTCCTGCGAAGGAGGAGTCTCGACTGGCACACACCTGCACTTTGCCCGCAAATACAATGGAGAGTGGATCGTAGCCGATGGACCCCTGCCTTTTACGCTGAGTGATTATGTTGTCCACAATGGCAGCAGAGCTTATCTGGGGACGATGACAAAAGGTGAAACCACCATCATTGCCAATGAGGTTGGCTCGGCCGGTTCCGGTATTGTTCGAGATCCTGGTGAATAAATCTGGGTTTTTGCCACAGAGTCACGGAGAATTACCGGATACATCCTCAAACAGGTGTTTGGCCAGGAAATGCTCGAGGGGCGGCGCATGAAAAACTTCCTTGTGGAAGGCGGCGGGGACGACGGCGGGAGCAAGGTGAGATATGCCGTGGGGTCAGAGAGATTCTTCGTTGCCAGAAGAACCCTGACTCCTCATACGTGCCTCCCGAAGGACACCACACCGTCCGTACCGCAAGCACGTCGGTGCGAGACGGCATCGGGATGATGTGCGCACTGCGTCTTCGCGCAGCGAACGGCGGTACAAGCAGAATGACAACACAAAGATGACTTCAAAAAAACATTTCTACTCAATAATTTCCCTTCTCGTAGTTGCAGCCTTCATCCTTTCTGCCTGCGGAACCACTGCGGCTGCCAGCGGACTGCCCCTGCCGGAACCCACAGCGGTTATCCAACAGGTTTCCAACTGGGAAGGCCGTCCGGAGTATGGACCGGGCGAACTTGTTGATTACACTGCCCAGCCCGGCGATACCATTCCGGCGCTGGCCGCGCACTTCAACACCAGCGTGGACGAAATCTATGCAGCCAATGACTTTATCCCGCGCGACGCCACCACCATGCCGCCCGGTATGCCGATGAAAATCCCGATCTATTACCTTCCGCTGTGGGGCGAGCAGTTCCAGATCATTCCCGATCATGCCTTTGTCCACGGACCTTCGTCAGTGGGTTTCAGCACCTCCGCGTTCGCAGCCGCCCAACCAGGCTGGATCAACAATGTAGAGACCTGGGCCGGGCGTGAAAACCGCAACGGGGCAAAAATCGTGGACTATGTTGCCATTAACTACAGCATCAACCCGCGCCTGCTTCTGGCATTGCTGGAATACCAGGCCGGGGCACTTTCACAATCCGACATGCCTCCCGGGCGCTATGTGTTGGGGTTCGAACGTACCTATTATGAAGGCATGTACCTGCAATTGGTAGGCGTCGCCAACATGCTCAACGACGGTTACTACAAGTGGCGTCTTGGCACGTTGACCGAATTCGAACTGAAAGACGGCAGTCTCGTCCGGCTGGATCCCTGGCAGAACGCGGCCACCGTCGCCCTGCAATATTATTTTTCGCAGATTATGTCTGTGGACGAATACCGCCGCGCCATCGGACCCGAAGGCCTGTTCGCCACCTATTCGGCCTTGTTCGGTGACCCCTGGGCGAACCCGGTCGAGCACATGCCCGGCAGTCTGCAACAACCTTCGTTAAGCCTGCCCTTTCCAGTGGGGCAAACCTGGTCGTACACCGGTGGGCCGCACACCGGTTGGGGGGTCGGACAGCCCTATACTGCGGTGGATTTTGCGCCGCCCACCGGCAAATCCGGTTGTGCCGCTGCGGAAGATGACATGTTCGCCACAGCTATGACAGATGGCCTCGTGGTGCGCTCCGATTTCGGGTTGGTCGCTCTAGATCTGGACGGGGATGGGGATGAACGCACAGGCTGGGTGCTGGTCTATTTGCACGTAGCAACTGAGGGCCGCGCCCCGACCGGTCAATCCTTGAAGGCGGGGGATCCGGTCGGGTATCCGTCCTGTGAAGGCGGGCGCGTGACTGGGACACATATCCACGTCTCCCGCAAATACAACGGTGAGTGGATCCCGGCTGATGGCCCGCTGGCCTTCAACATGGAGGGCTGGATCGCGCATAACGGCGCACGCGCTTATGAAGGCACGCTCGTCAGGGGCGGCCTTAAGGTGACGGCCTGCGTGTGTTCGGATGCGTACAGTTCGATCCGGTCGGAACCTGCACAGTAAAAAGCTTTGGAATAAGGAAGCCAAAACGAGACTCTATACGGCCAGACAGCCTACTCGACCAGCGTTTTGGCGCCGTTTTTGATCTCGATACATCCCGGTCGTAGCCGGGACATTCGACTTACAATTAGACTAGCAACAAAGCAAAAACGCGACCCAATTATTTCAAGGTCGCGTTATTCTTATATTCACTCGCACAGCTAACTTTCTGCCGGGGTGTATGCCCCTTCTGTTACCAACTTTCTCTTCCCACCCGCTTCCTCGAAAATTTGGTAATGTAAATCGATTGGCATGACTTGTCCCAACATGGCCTGCGCCGGGCAATAATTCTTCGAAGTAAGCTCGATTGCTCGCACTACGGCTTTTTCATCCACGTCATGGCCGGTCACCAGATATTCGATGGTTGCGTGCGTGAATACTCTGGGATGTTCCTCCGCTCGCGGCGCATCTACCCGCACTTCAAAATCGGTCACATCCTGGCGTTTCTTGCGTAAAATGGAGATGACGTCCATGGCCGTGCAGCCCGCCATGCTGAGCGCCATCAGTTCCATCGGAATGAAGCCCTTCCCCTCTCCGCCCACCTTCTGTTTGGCGTCCAACTGGATACTGAATCCCGAATCCGCTGTACCTGAGAAGTGCATGCCATCCTGCAAAGTTACTTTTGTTTTAATATGTTCTCCCATATCTCCTCAAAATTGATTCTTTCCTTATCCCCTTCTGGAACCAAGCTGGTGGTCACTAAACCAACGAATTCCTTACTCGAAAAGCAAAGGGGTGACGTATTTTTCAAGCGAATCGCGATCAATCTCACCCACCCAGCGTAAACGGACATTCCCCTCGCGATCGATTACGAACGAACTCGGTAGATTACGGGTCTCGAAGGCATGGTCAGTGGCCTGATAGGTCGGGTCCAGCCAGACCGGAAAACTCAGTCCATAATCCTGCACAAATGTCACCACATCCTCTTCAGGATCGCCGTCGTTGACGGCAATAGTCACAAATCCGTCCGCCTGATGGTCATTGTAATAAGCCTCCAGGGTCGGCATCTCGGCCTTACAGGGCGGGCACCAGGTGGCCCACAGGTTCACCAGCACCACAGATCCCAGGTAATCCGTTAGTGAATATTGCTTCCCATCCAAAGCAGACAACTCCAGATAAGGAGCCGCATAATCGACTTCAACGGGTATGGTGGAAAAGCCTTCGGAGGCAGGCACTTCGGCGCTGACCTCCGACTTGGGCCAGGAGATGAAAGCGGCCATCCCAAGCAGGATCAAGCCCGCACCAAAGATGATCATGGCCGGAATATTGGATTTGCGAGGAACTTTCTTTTGTCTGGACATGGTATTGATTGTATCAAAAAGACCGGCTCTTCCACAGCGCATCAGACGTATTTCAGCCTGCCACCGTTTCGAAAGCCGGTCTACTCTTCGGATTAACCTGCCAATACGCGCTGGATCTCGGCCAGCAAATTGGGCTCCGGCACGGCACCGACCACATGTGCCTTACCATCATTGATGGTGGTCTGCGGCACACCGCTGACGTTATGTCGCATCGACAGTTCAGGGAACTCAGTCGCTTCTACCATCTCAGCCTGGATCATGGGGCTTTCCATTGCCATCTGATGAGCGAGCACCACGGCCCGCGGACAGTATGGTCAGGTAGGTGTGACAAATACCTGCAACAGGATAGGTTTATCCAGTCCCTTGAGAAACTCCCGGGTCTGCGGGTTCAGGCCCGAGTCCCGGTTTGAAACGAGCAGAATATCCTGGATGAGCGAGGAGAACTCGTGTCCGGAAGGGATGCCCGACAGTCGCACACCGAAGTCCGTCACCTGATCACCTTCTTTGGCGGCAATCACTACGCCGGGGGCTTTGTCCACGTTGTATCTGGCAGCCAGGTCGGAATCAGTTTCCATATCGTAGATTTCGATGCTCATCAGTTCAGAGAGCGCTGCGACTTCCGCCACTAATTGGCGGGTGTCATCACAATAATCGCAGTTCGTTTTACTGCCAAAGAACATGATGTGGACGGGATTCTTCAGGCCAGCGAACACTTCGCGAATTTGTTGGACGATGTCATCATTGAGCAATTGAGTCATTCTTTCTCCATCGGTCGCCCCAACGGGGCTGGATTTTGGTTATCAGGTGCAACCGCCGCCTTCGCTGCTGGTATAGCCGCATTCGGGGCATTCCAGGGCAAGCAAACCGTTGTAATCCAGTTTGCCTTTTCCACAAGCAGGACAAATTGTCCCGGCTCGTAAGGGAGCCCGCGCCTTTTCCACCGGTTGCAACTTGCCTTGCAACAGTAGTTCCAGCGACGATACTTTGTTCTCAGGCTGGTCGGTCACGTTATTTAGATGCGGTGTGGGTGAAAAAAGTTACAAAAAAAGCACCCTGTTGGTTGATATCAACGTGTTCTCAAGTATTCATCCAGGTTGAGCCGTTTGAACAGCCGTTCGCGGACAGTGACCGGCAAATCAGATTCGGTGTTGGAATGGTACAAATAAACGGTTTTTTTGAGTGTATCTACCACGACACGGCAGTCTTCGCAATTGGCCAGATGGCGTTCGAGTTCACGGCAGATTTCTTCCTGCGCGGTGCCGTCTACATAATCCGAAAGTGAACCCAATAAAGATTTACATTTTTTGTCTGCCATCAGGCTTGCTCCTCTTTTAATCGTTCACCATAATAGGTCGATAATTGTTCGCGTAAGTTCAAACGGGCGCGCAATAAACGCGTTTTGACGGCTGTCTCGCTTAAATCCAAAGCCTCGCTCGTCTCACGGATAGACAGGCCTTCGATATCCCTTAGCAGGAACACAACCTGCAGCTTTTCCGGTAAACGCCGGATGGCTTTATCCAGATGCGCTCTTGCTTCTTCAGAAAGCAGGTCTTCTTCTGGCAGGCAACACCAGTCCGTGAACTGGGTGGGGTGTTGGAATTCGTCATCATCGTCTTCGTAATCCATCGCCACCGCGATGGTCGGCTTCTGGCGGCGCAATAACATCAAAGCTTCATTGACACCGATACGATACATCCAGGTGGACAGGCTGGAACGACCTTCGAATTTCTCAACGGACTGCAGTACTTTCATGAAAGTATTTTGCAACACATCTTCTGCGTCTTGCTCATCGCCCAGCATTTTCAATGCCAGCCGGTAAATCTGGGTGGAATACATATCCACCAGACGGGCAAACTCAGCCCGGTCTCCGGCCTGCAACGCTTCCAGGGATATTTCCTGGCTTGTGTCAGTATTTATCATTTAGATGGTTCCTCGCTCGAAAAGTTGCTTACTTCTTAATTTCGCTATTCACAAAATATATCGAAAATAAGGGGTAGCGGGCAATGCCCGCTACCCCTTATTTTCGGGCCTCTTTGATATGTTTTGCTACAATAGCCACAACAAGTATAACGTAGGATGACGTTATACTTGTTAGATAGGGACAAAATACAAAGCATTCGGGAAGAATGCCACTTCAAAGTATATAAAAGAATAGTTAATATACACTTAAATGTTCAAAACGCTTGAATCCGTTCCGTTATTTAAGGATGTAGACGAAAACACCCTGCGCCTGCTCGAACCATTGTTCGAGCTGTATTCATGTCCCGCGGAAACGGTCATCTTCGAGCAGGGTGCTCCGGCTCATTACATGTACCTGGTTCTGGAAGGCGCCGTCGAAATGCGCTACAAGCCTTACGATGGCCCGCCACTCACAATCACAAGTTTGGCGCAGGGAAGTATAATCGGATGGTCGGCTGTGATCGGCAATTCGACATATACCTCCGAAGCAGTCTGCAAGGAAGATACCCGGGCTATTCGTATGAGCAAACGGGACCTGCACAAACTGTGCGCAAAGGATCCGGAAGCCGGTCGCATCATTCTGGACTTGCTGGCTGAATCCGTTTCATCGCGCTGGGAGAATGCCCGCAGCCAGATCCAGACTTTGTTGACCAATACGGTCAGCGCCCGGCAACGTGCGAATACTCGCAAGCGAAGAAAGAGAAAGGAGAACGTATGACCACTCCTGAAAACCACACACTTGAAGAACAGCTCCAAACCCTGGTCGAGAAGATCAGCGCTTACGTTGAACAATTCCACGGCGGGTCGGTGGAATATGTATCGTTTGACGGAAGCAGGCTGAAGGTCCGGTTGGGAGGCGCGTGCCTGGGTTGCCCGCTTTCCCCCTCCACACTGCAAGGTTGGGTGGCCGGGACTGTCCACCAGTTCTTCCCGGATGTCCAGGTTGTTGCAGCTGAATAACCAGTCCGAAGATGCAAAAAACGGCGGTCCGATAAACCGCCGTTTTTTATTTTTGGGCTTCTTCTTTACGACATATGTAAATCCTGATCAAAGCGTATCATGCTACTGAGAGCGGAGTGAGCGCAAGATGATGAAAATACCTGCGCCAATCAAAGCTGCAGCAGAGATATACGAGAGCAAGTAAATTTGTGACTGGAAGAACAGGAAAACGCCAAAGACGCCCAACGCCCCGGCAGGCCAAAATGCCCAGCTCATGTTCGCTAACAATGCCACCAGCAAAAAGGTCAAGGCCAGTCCCAGGAAGAAGACACCACCGGAATCCACGCCACCGATCAATCTGTCTGGCAGGATGCTGACCAACGCCAGCGTGAACAAAACGCCACCAGGGATGATAGCCCACCAGCGTTCGCGTCCGCTAAAGTAGATCAGCCAGAAGCTCAGGCCGATCGCACCCAGGAAGACAGCGCCGCCCAGATTATCAAGCGATTCAGGCAGCAGGATGAGCACACCGATCCCGGCCAGGACAAGACCCGGGATGACCGCCCACCACTGTCCGCTGGCAAAGCTGCCCGCGAACATGAACAGGAAGATGCCGCCGCCTGCCAGGAAGACCAGTCCCCAAAACACGTCGGAGGCATTTTGCAGGAAGCCGAAGGCCTGCAAAAAACCCAGGCCGCCAGCCAATATTAGGAACGTACCGATCACAATGCGAGGGTCAAAACGTTTCATCTGAATTCTCCTATACGGTTCTAGTGCCGCAACAACCTTGAGCTGTAGAGTATTCTGCTGATTTTTGAAGTACAAAATCAATTCTACCCCTACAATTTAATATGGTTGCGGTACTAGTGAACTGCAACTCGGCCGGCACCAGCTTCAATCTTGACGTCGACCTTATTCTGCGCTGTCGAGTAATCCGCAGACTCGTAGATTCCATTCGAATACGGGAAGCGCTTCGTATCGATTTCGATGGCCGAGACACCCTGCTCGGCCCGGATGCGGGCTTCCACACCCTGCGGAACAACCATATCGAGGGAGGCTGCGCCCAACTCGATCTTGACGGTCGTCATGCCCGCGTTGGCAGGCAGGGTAATGTCGGTTTTGCTGGCGCCGGTGCTGACTTTCAAGTCGGTGACCTTCAAATCGCGCAGATCGAGCTCGGACTGCGAAGCGCCGGTTTCAAGTTTCAAGGCAATAGGGATGTCACGGTTGAGATTGAAATTCCATCCCTGACCCTGCCAGCCGCCAATGAAGGGTGGGAAAGCAAAGGGCTGCGATTCAAGGTGGGCATCCAGCCTGTCTCCGGAACGATGAGCGCTGTGCTTGACGCCGCCCCCAAAGGAACCGCTGAGCAATTGTCCCGGCGCGGCACCAGAACCAACGATGATGCGGCCTGCGCCGTGACTCAGCTTTAAAGCAGCCTGATTGGCGCCTTGTAAGTCGATGGAAACCTGTTCAGACTCCACATTTCCGCGCAGGAAATAACCGAACATTATCCAACAGCCCAGCAGGATCAAGACACTTGGCCAGAAAAGCTGCATGGGGTTGATACCGCGCGGCAATCGAATATCGGCTGAATTTAAGAACATCAACCCGCCTAGCAAGATCAGGACAGCACCCCAGAAAATGTAATCGCGGCGCATGATTATTCCTCCTGGTTCTTACCGCGGATACTGCGGTACAGTCCGCTGCCAAGAACCCATAAGCCCAGCAGGATCAACAGGATAGCGGGGCCAAAGTTGCCAAGCAGATTCCAGCCGCCGAGGAAGGCCGAAAAGACCAGGAACAGCACGGCGCTGACGACCATCAGATTCAGGCCATGTCTCAGGTTACGGCGTGTATCCTCTCCAAGCAAGCCCTGCAAGAGCACCCCGACACCCACGAAACCTGGGATTAGGGTCCACATATAAGCCCAGGAATCCCAGTTACCGGTCAAATCCTGGTAATACAGGATGCCTCCGATCCCAGAGACGATCGCAGCCGGGACGGCCAATCCCGGCGCGCCCAGGATCAAACCGAGCACGAGCAAAAAAGCACCAACACCAATGACCGTAAAAGGCCAGTCAGAGAAGCGGTCAGCAAATGCGGCTACTTCGGGGAAAGTGCGTTGGGCGATGAACCATGCCCCCAGCAGTATCAGAATGATGCCGAGCGCCAGTTGAGTACGACCTTGTTTTCTCATAATACATTCTCCTTTTATTATCGTATAGGAATTACACTCGTGCCGAGGGAAGACTGAAAATAATGAAAAGGGCTCCCCTCGCCTCATAATTTCCGGTACCTTTTCACTAAATGCGCAATTCCTATCATAATGAGTGTACAACAAAAGCGGGCTGTATCAAAGCCACACTTTTAATACGCTAAAACGAGGTGGAAGTTTCGATAAGAAGGGATGTCGAAGCAAATTGCTTCGACATCCCTTTCACGAACTGTATAAATCTATCAGGAGTTACGAGATTGAAGGAGGAAAGAGATAATCAGCCTCCCTGGTGGATGTATTTCAACCCTGTACCCGTATTGAAAAGCACAATGCGTTCATTCGAGGTGATCCAACCCTCATCCAATAGTTTTTGCAACCCCGCCAGAGTTGCAGCTCCTTCCGGGGCAGCGAATATACCCTCTTTGAATGCCAGATATTTTTGGGCTTCGATAATCGCTTCGTCACTGACAGCAACAGCATTTCCATCGCTTTCTCGCAAGTCATCCAAAATTATTTGATCGGCAAAGCTTTTGGGAACGCGCAATCCTGAAGCGATCGTTTGCGCACCTGTCCAAAAATCACAGAATGCGGCATCTTCCTGAAACGCCTTGATGACCGGCGCACAGCCGTCGGCTTGCACGGCCACCATGCGTGGAAAATTGGAGGTCTTTAACCAACCCATTGCCTCCATCTCTTTGAAAGCTTTCCACATACCAACCAAACCTGTACCGCCACCCGTGGGATAGATGATAACATCCGGCAAATCCCAATTAAAAAATTCTGCCAACTCATACCCCATGATTTTTTTACCTTCTGTCCGATAAGGTTCCTTGAAAGTAGAGACATCGAACCAGCCTTCGGAGCGCGCCTTTTCACCAGCCATGCCGGCAGCTTCGCTGATCAGGCCATCGATCAAGACCACGGTTGCCCCGGCAATGCGGCTTTCTTCGATATTGGCGACAGGTGTGTCTTTGGGCATGAAAATATGTGCTTTCAGGCCGCCCCGTGCTGCATAGGCTGCCATCGCACCACCAGCGTTGCCCGCAGTAGGAATGATAACTTTTGTTACTCCCAATTCTTTAGCCTTTGAAACTGCCGCAGCCAACCCGCGTGCCTTGAACGTTCCTGTAGGATTGAGGCTTTCATCTTTTACATACAGGTTTGAGAGACCAAGCTCAGCCCCCAGGTTGGTGAGATGCAAGAGCGGTGTATCCCCTTCTCCCAGGTTGATCATATTCTTCGTTTCATGTACGGGCAGCAGTTCCCGCCAACGCCACATGCCTTGCGGACGGTAGCGAAATTCGTCTCGATCCAGTTTTTCGCGAGCGGCTTTTAGATCGTAACGAGCCAGTAACGGTGCCTGACAATCCTGGCAAAATGTTTGAATTTTTTCTACATCGAAGTGGTTTCCGCAACTGTAACATTGAAGGTGTGTAATATATGACATGTTTACTCCAGATCCTTTTCAACATCGCCTGCGAGCGGGTTAGCCATAATGGCTTTCACGGTTACAGAGTGCAAATCGTTTTTCCGGATTGTGTGAATACGGCGAGCGACTTCATAGCTATCGATATCAGGGTTGCCCTCAATGTAGAGGGTTTTGAATGTCATGCTATCTTCTCCATATTATGATTATCCACTTGTTGCCTCAATTATCCTAATTCTACTACCCTCCAAAATTACTTATACAATCTATAAGTCAAAGGCATAGGGTTAGGACTTATGCAGTTCGCAAAAGGTTACCGAGAATAATGGGGGCGTGCTGCGCACGCCCCCATTATTCTCGGTGTTCTCTCACCCAACTGCGTCACTCCTGAGAGTACAAACTTCCAAATTTACTCTCATAGTACAATAGACCTATCATTTTATAGAGGTAGCATATGGACATCCCCTCCTTCGACGGCTGGACCTGCCCAATCCCGCTGAAAAATTATCCGAATATCGTGATGGGACATGGCGCTGGCGGCAAGATGATGAACGACCTGATCCGGCACCTGTTCGCATCGGAATTTCATAACGACCTGCTGGCGCAATTGGGCGACTCCACAGCCCTGGAATTATCCGCCGAGAGCGGTCAGCGACTGGCGTTTTCGACCGATTCGTTTGTGGTCAGCCCGTTATTCTTTCCAGGCGGTGACATCGGCGAACTGGCAGTCAACGGGACCGTCAATGACCTGGCGATGAGCGGTGCGAAACCAATGTTTCTTTCAGCGGGCTTTATCCTCGAAGAGGGACTGGCGATGGAAACCCTGGGGCGCATTTCAGCCTCCATGGCGCATGCCTGCAAGCAGGCTGGGGTGCAGGTGGCTGCGGGCGATACCAAGGTTGTGGAGAAGGGACACGGCGATGGCGTCTACATCAACACCACCGGCATCGGGGTCATCCCTGCAGGCGTGGACATTGGTCCGGCAAACGCCAAGCCCGGTGACGCCATCCTCCTCAGCGGCACGTTGGGAGACCACGGTATCGCTATCATGTCGGTGCGTGAGGGATTACAGTTCGAGAGCCAGATCAAATCCGATACCGCCCCGTTAAATGGATTGGTGGGGGAGATGCTGGCCGTCAGCAAAGAGATCCACAGTCTGCGCGACGCCACCCGTGGCGGGCTCTCCGCCGTACTGAACGAACTGGCCATTGCATCCAAGGTGGGCATCGAATTCGATGAAGATAAAGTGCCGGTGAGCCCAGCTGTCAATGCGGCCTGTGAGATGCTGGGGCTGGATCCTTTCTATATTGCCAACGAGGGCAAGCTGGTGGCCTTCGTCCCTGAAGCGGTGGCGGAGGAAATGCTTTCGGTGATGAAAACTAACGAATATGGGAAAGAAGCGGCAATCATCGGTCATGTGACCAATGAACATCCCGGCATGGTGGTAGCAAAAACAGCCATTGGAAGTTCGCGCGTAGTGGATTTACCTGCTGGGGAGTTATTGCCGCGTATTTGTTAGCAATTTGTACGGGGATCAGATGGAGGTGAAATCATGACTCAAAACACATCGAATATACAGGATAATCATGACAATGAAAGCTCCCAAATCTTGTATAAACACAGTTGGGTCAACCGCTTAACCAATTTTGTGGCTGGATTGAAAATCCCATCCGCAGTTTTCTATCTTGTTATTTGGGCTATTTTCTTCATCACACTTACCATTCTAAGATGGAAAGAAGGCGTTTACTCGACAGGTACTCTGAACCCTTCTGACCTGGTTATGTCGGCAACAGGCATATTTTTCATCGCACTGATTCAATACCTCGATCAATGGGCCATCAAGAAGATGCAAGTTTTTCGTGATGCCATGCTTACAACTGACCAGGAATTTAATGGGTTGGTTTACCAACTCTCGACGTTACCTGTGCGTTCGACAATTATTGCATGTTTCATCAGCTTGGGTTTTGGCGCTTCAACCTTCCTGTTTTCTCCCAATTCGTATGCATTTCTGAATCTGAACTTTTCCTCATTATCGGGCGGTTTGCAGCTTATCAATTTTCTTTTCAGTTGGTTTGTATTTGGCGCATTGTCATATCACGCGTATCGCCAGTTGAATCTTGGCAGCCAGGCTACCGCAGAATATATCCAAATCAACTTGTTCAACCTGGATCCCATTTATGCTTTCGCCGGTCTTACTCTTCGCACTGCGCTTGGATGGCTGATCATCGCCTATGCCTGGGCATTGACAACCCCCGATCTGTTAGGGAATATCATCATTGACGTTACAATTTTGTTCATGCAAGTCGTGGCGGTATTGACCTTTGTACTGCCACTGCTCAGCGCGCATGGACGTATTGTAGAGAAAAAATACGAATTATTGCACAATATCGGTAGGCGTCTCGATTTGATCATCAATGAAATGAGCAAGAGCAAAGGCACACAAGATGATCTCTCAAAACTACGGGATAATTTCTCAACGTTAACCATGACGAATGATTGGCTTCAGAAATTGCCAACTTGGCCCTGGCGACCTGGGACGGTCAATTCGCTGGTTTCAGCCATTCTGATTCCCAACGTCATCTGGTTTCTGCAAATTATTCTGGAGCGTTTCATATTCCAATAATCTGAATGAGCATTAACCAATCAATGATATCAAAACAACAACTGGTAATAACTTGATGAGCGCGGAAGACACTTTCAATAAAATCTCTCTCCTACGGCTTGCGTTTATAGAACTGGAAGATGAAGAATTGCTAGAAATGGCCAAGCTCTCCCGCTTTCACACATACCCGGCTGGACACATTCTGTGCCAGGAGGGCGCTGAGGAGGATGTCTTCTACATTATCGCCGAGGGCAGTGTCATCATCACTCAGCATTTGGGCGAGGAACAAGGCGAGCGCATCTTGCGCACAGGGAACAAAGGCGACGTAATCGGAGAGATGGCGCTGATCCAGAGTGCGCCGCGCTCAGCTAGCGTGCGTACTACCAGCACATGCACCACACTGGAGATGGGCAAAGAGGATTTCGAGACCATCCTCAATCGTAGCCCCCACCTGGCGATTGAAATTGTCCGCATCACGCTGGACCGCATCCGTGCCAATGACCGCATGGCAATCAAGGACCTGCAGAAAACCAATAAAGTTCTACGCCAACTCGACCGCAACAAACTGGATTTCATTCAGGTCGCTTCACATGAACTGCGAACGCCACTGACCGTCCTTAAAGGCTATGTCGAATTGTTGGATTCATTCCCCGAAGTTAAAACCAATGCTGCCATTGTTGATGTACTGGCAGGAATAAACAAAGGAACCGACCGCATGCACGAAGTGGTCAATTTGATGTTTGACGTTACACGCATGGATGTTGAAAACCTGCAGGTTGCCTCTGTGCCGGTGCTGGTGAAGCAGTTGGTGGATAGCCTTGCACAGGATTTCGAGAATGCTGCCGTTAAACGAAAAATAAAAGTCATCACTAATCATAAAGACGACACGCCCGGCATCCATGCCGACCCGGAATTGATCCAGAAAGCGTTGTATCACCTGATCATCAACGCCATCAAGTACACGCCAGATGGCGGTCAGGTGACTATCAGCACACGCCCGATAAAAATGGATGAAGATATACCAGCGGTCGAGATTGCGGTCAAGGATACAGGTATCGGCCTGGACCCGGAACACCACGAGCTGGTGTTTGAAAAGTTCTATCAGGTGGGGGATGTCGATATTCACTCATCGGGCAAGACAACCTTCAAAGGCGGCGGACCCGGGCTGGGGCTGGCAATCGTGCATGGTGTGGCGAAGGCTCACGGCGGCAAAGTCTGGGTGGAAAGCTTGGGACACGATGAGGTCCATTTTCCCGGCAGTACGTTTTATTTGCAGCTACCTGTCAACCCGTCAAATGGGGGAAATGATACAGACCCCCCAAACAAAAAAGGATAACTTTTCGAAATATAAAGTACATTCATCAGATGGGATTGTAGTAGAATTCACCAATTGTTTCCAGCGAGCCCAATAATATGAGTGAAAAAGAAAATATCATCGAGACGTTCACAGAATTAGCGCCTAGATATGAAGAGGTTGTCAATGCTGAACTTGATCGCTTCTGGGGATGGAGCTATACGGGATTTGTCAACCAATTGATTCAAGCAACGCCGATTCCCGAGAAGGGGAAAATGCTGGATCTTGCCACAGGGACAGGCGTCATTCCAATAACGGTAGCAACTGACGGCTCTGGTCCGAATCGCATCCACGGGCTGGATATCACGATGTCTATGCTGGAACGCGCCAGGAAGAAAATGGTCTCTGGCAAAATCCAGGACCGGATAGATCTGGTCTGCGCCTCAGCGATGGAAATCCCGTATGCAAGTGAATCATTCGGCCTGGTCACATGCGCGCTGGCTACGCATCACATGGACGTCAAATTGTTGCTTTCAGAGTCCTGGCGGATTTTGGGTACAGGAGGGATGCTATCCATTGCAGATGTTGGAGGTTCGAACCTATGGAAATCCCCGGTTATAAAGTTCTTTTTACGTATTTCCGCGTTCGTGTATTTCCTTCTCCAAGAAAATATTCATAGAGCTTGGGCGGAAGCCGAGGCAGTCTCAAACGTGCGCTCAAAAGAAGAATGGTTTGATTTGCTCACCGAGACTGGCTTTCGAAATATAAAGATCACAAAACTGAAATCAAAACATCGCTGGGTCCCGGAACCTTTGGTGATCCAGGCTATAAAATCCAATTCGGGAGAGTCGCAATGAATTCACGTCAACTGTTGGAAGAGGGAAGAAGGGATGAACTCTGGATGAAGCATTGCGGTTACTTCACGCTTACGCCAGAGGATTTTATGGATGTACAAAACCGCCTGCTGCTCGAGCAGATCAATGTTTTGGGGAAATCTAAAATCGGCAAACAATTGTTTGGAGATAAAATTCCCACAAGTGTTGAAGAGTTTCGGCAAAACGTCCCTCTGACAACATATGAAGATTATGCTGAATACTTCGATCAGCATATCGAAGAGGTACTGCCAATCAAACCCTTCGTATGGGTACGCACTTCAGGACGAACCTCCAGCAAGGGGCCGAAATGGATACCATACACAAAAAGCATGTACGAACATCTGGGAGACCTTACAGTGGGAGCCATGCTTATGGCTTCAGCCTCCTATACCGGGGAAGTAAAGCTGGAACGCAACGACAAATTCCTGTTGGCTACTGCGCCGCCACCATACGTGTCGGCATTCATCAGCCGGTCTGCTCAAGACCAACTGGATGTAAAGTTTCTTCCTTCACTTGAAGAAGGCGAAAATATGGAATATGCCAAGCGAGTAGCTCTGGGCTTCAGACTCGCTATGCACGAAGGCATGGACTATTTCATGGGATTGGCCAGCGTGCTGGCAAGAATGGGGGAGCAATTCGAACAACAATCGAGTTCTACAAAACCTTCGAAGGAATTGCTTGATCCTGCCACTTTGTGGAGGTTGATAAAGGCAGTGATCATCGCCAAACTTCACAGACGGAACATCCTTCCCAAAGATATCTGGAAACTAAAGGGCATCATGACTGGCGGTGCGGATACGGTAGTCTATGGTAGCAAAATCGAGTACTACTGGGGTAAAAAACCGCTGCAAGGCTTCGGATGCACAGAGGGTGGCAATGTTGCTATGCAGGGCTGGAACGGAAAGGGCATGGTATTCTCTCCGGATAACGTCTTTCTGGAATTCATCCCCCTGGAGGATCACCTGAAGAACAAAGCAGATCCCAGTTTCAAACCCAAAACCGTACTGTACAACGAATTGGACCTGGGAATCTACGAGTTCGTGTTGACAAATTTCCACGGTGGCGCTCTTACCCGCTATCGAATTGGTGACCTATTCGAAGTCATTGCACTGAGAGATGAAGAACTCGAGTCCCCGTTACCACAATTGAGATTCTATTCGCGCGCTGATGATGTGATCGACCTGGGAAATCTGATACGATTGACCGAGAGTGACATTTGGAAAGCTATCGAAGCCACCGATGTGGAATACCAGGATTGGACTGCACGAAAAGAGTTCAACAGTGAAGATGTCAGTCTGCATATTTATCTTGA
>JBAVJG010000326.1:0-13707 GCA_049687655.1 Anaerolineales bacterium
CGTTTGACATTGGGCCTGGGCGCGGGCTGGCAAGAACGCGAGCACGAGAAATTCGGTTTTTCACTTCTGGATATTGATAGTCGTTTCCAGCGTATGGAAGAAGGCCTGGAAGTGGTCACGCGCCTGCTGCACAGTGACGAACCTTCCA
This sequence comes from Anaerolineales bacterium, assembly GCA_049687655.1. Classification (GTDB taxonomy): domain Bacteria; phylum Chloroflexota; class Anaerolineae; order Anaerolineales; family Villigracilaceae; genus JAABUE01. The sequence goes on from JBAVJG010000326.1 coordinate 149, forward strand.
GCTTTTCTGGCACATTCTACACATTAAGAGATGCGGGCATGCTGCCACGCCCTGAGCGCCCAGGCGGGCCACCCATCCTGATCGGTGGCAATGGCGAAAAACGGACTCTCCCGCTGGCAGCGCGTTTCGCCGACGAGTGGAATGCTGTCTTCACCACGGCGGACGAAGTTCGCAGGTTGAACGTCATCTTGGATAGCCAGTTAGAAGAACAGGCCAGAGATCCCAGCAACGTTCGCCGCTCCCTGATGACAGGTTGTGTGTTCGAAGGGTCAGAAGCAAAAGTGAAAGAGGCCAGCAAAGCATATGGAAATCACTCTATTGAAGAACTTCGGAAAGAGGGTATCATCATCGGAATAAGTGCGCAGGTTTCCGAGCAACTGGCGCAACTAGCAGAGACCGGCATCGACAGCGTCATGCTGCAATGGCTCGCCCTCGATGATTTGGATGGATTGGAGGCGCTGGCAAAAGCTGTCTTATGATCCTTGCAACGTTGTGCTATATCAAAAACAACGGTCAGACCCTGATGGTCTATCGTAATAAAAAGCCCAACGACATGCACCGGGGTAAATGGAATGGTCTGGGCGGCAAGTTCGAGCCGGGGGAAAGCCCGGAAGAGTGTGTCGTTCGTGAGGTGCTTGAAGAATCAGGCTTGGCCATTCACCGTCCCAAAATGCATGGGCTGCTTGTGTTCCCAAACTTCAAAGGTGATGACTGGTATGTATTTGTCTTTACCGTCAGAGAATTTGAAGGGGAGTTGATTGACTCACCCGAAGGCAGGTTGGAATGGATTCCCGATGATAAGCTCACTTCGCTCAACCTGTGGGCAAGCGACCAGATATTCTTTCCCTGGCTGGAAAAGGAGACATTCTTCTCGGCTAAATTTATTTACCAGGGAGACGAGATGCAAGGGTATGAGGTGAATTTTCACTCATAGGGTAATTGCTCCTACAGGAGCTGCTATACAAAGCCCTTGAGGAAGAAAATTGAATCCCAAATAATTTCGTAGGCGGCGCGTAGTCTGCGCCGTTCATTTTGTAAGTATAATGATGGGGATGCCCATTTTAGATGACAAACGTATCCTGCTGGGCGTGACTGGCTCCATCGCCGCCTACAAGGCCGCTGACCTGGCCTCCAAGCTGGCGCAGGCCGGCGCGCTCGTGGATGTGGTGCTCACCTCTTCCGCCGAAAAATTCGTCTCGCCTCTAACCTTCCAATCTTTAACGGGTCGGCGTGCCTACACCGAAGCCGACCTGTGGGGCAGTGAAGCGCACGTGCTGCATGTCGGGCTGGCGCGGGAGGCTGATTTATTGGTCATCGCGCCCTGCACGGCCAACACCATTGCAAAACTGGCGTACGGTCAGGCCGACAATTTGCTGACCGTCACCGCCCTGGCTGCCCGCTGTCCGCTTTTGATAGCTCCCGCCATGGAGAGCAATATGTACATCCATCCAGCCACACAGGAAAACCTGGCCACGCTCATCGGGCGTGGAGTATACAAGGCCGGACCTGCCGAGGGACATTTAGCCTCCGGCGCAAGCGGACGTGGACGTATGCTGGAGACATCCGAACTGCTCGGACACATCCGCCTCGTACTCGGACAAAAGGGCCTGCTGGCCGCTAAAAAAGTGGTGGTCACCGCCGGAGGGACTCACGAACCGCTCGATCCCGTCCGCGTGCTGACCAATCGCTCGTCGGGCAAGCAGGGCTACGCCTTAGCGCAAGCTGCCATCGATGCGGGCGCGCAGGTGTGCCTGATTTCAACCGTCAATTTGATGCCTCCAGTGGGCGCGCGCGTGGTGGAAGTTCGCACGTCGCAGGAGATGCTGGAGGCTGTTTTGGAGGAGGTTGCCACCGCCGACGCGCTCATCATGGCCGCCGCGGTGGCAGACTTCCGTCCGAAGAACTTCGCTGAAAGCAAAATGAAGAAAAAGGACGGGATTCCGCAGGTCGAATTCGAGGCCGCACCCGATATTCTCGAAGCGGTAGCAGGCTTAGAGGGAGGCGAGAAGCGTCCAAAGGTCGTGGTCGGTTTCGCAGCCGAGTCCCATGATTTGATAGAAAATGCAACTCATAAGTTACAATCCAAGAAACTGGATATCATCGCCGCCAACGATATATCTGCAACAGATGCCGGGTTCTCCGTCGATACCAATCGGGTGACCCTGTTATATGCGGATGGAAATAGCGAGGCTTTGCCGCTGATGAGCAAGTCTGAAGTGGCCGGAACCATCGTAGCTCGCGTCGCGGCGCTTTTGGAGTAGTTCATGCGCATTCTGGTCATGTCAGACATCCATGCCAATTACACCGCCCTCGAAGCGGTTTTGAAAGACGCCGGTCAGGTTGACGAAACCTGGTGCCTGGGCGACCTTGTTGGGTACGGCCCGGACCCCAATGCTTGCGTGGAGGAAATCCGCGAACGGCCCATGCTGACCTGCATGCTGGGGAACCATGATGTGGCTGTGATCGGCCGGATGCCTTTTGAATCGTTCAATGGAGATGCGCGCCGTTCTCTCGTCTGGCATGAGCGCGTGCTGTCTGCCAGCAACGCGGATTTTTTGCGCACATTGCCTGAGAACCCTAAAGTGCGCGGCGATGTGACCATGGCGCACGGCAGTCCGCGCGACCCGGTGTGGGAATATATTATCAATACACTCTCGGCGCGTTTGAATTTTGATTTTTTCGATACCAACTGGTGTTTTGTAGGGCATTCCCACATCCAGTGCATGTTCCAACTGGACGAGGAACGCGACCGCATCACGCTGGATGCACCGCACGTTGGCGAGGCGATGCCGTTGACCAAACGCGCGATTCTTAATCCGGGTTCGGTCGGCCAGCCGCGTGACCGTGACCCGCGCGCGGCTTATGCTATCTTCGACCCGGAAGCCAAAACCTGGGAAGCACGCCGCGTGGCTTATGACTTTACCGAGGTGCAGGAGCGCATCCGTCAGGCAAGATTGCCTGAGAAGCACGCGATTAGATTGGCAGAGGGGTGGTAAGCCCGGTCCCCACCGCCCTAATGGGGGAGGCTGGGAGGGGGGTACGGAACTTTTCAATAAGTATTTGCGTCCTTTAGGTAAGAGATCATCTTACCTGTCTCAAGAGGAGAAGAAAGCATGAAACGCATATTTTTCATTTCATTGGCCGCCGCACTAATCCTGTCTGCGTGCGGGGTGGGTGCTGCCCCGTCACAACGGTCGTTTGATTTCGCCGAAGGGGGAGCGCCCGCAGAACCAGAAATGATGCTTGAAGCACCGATGGAAGCACCAGCTCCAGCCGCCGACTTCGCATCGAACGCTGCCAGTGGAGGTAACGGCTTCGAGACTGCTGCCGTTGAACGACTTGTCATCCAAAACGCCGATTTGAGTATCGTGGTCATCGACCCGGAAGCCAAGATGGATGCGATTGGCAAGATGGCTGAAAATATGGGTGGATTTGTGGTTTCAAAAAACGTTTTCCAAAGAACCACTGGAAATAACATCAAAGTCCCTGAAGGGGACATCACTGTGCGCGTCCCTGCTGAAAACTTGGAGCAGGCGCTTGAACAGATAAAAGTGGATGCGGTCGAGGTGCAAAACGAGAATCGCTCCGGTCAGGACGTGACCCGCGAATACGTGGACTTGAAATCCCGTCTGAAAACGCACGAACAGGCCGCCGAACAATTAAGTGAAATTCTGGATCAAAAGACTGAATCAGAAGAAGTGATCGAAGTCTTCAACCAGTTGGTTTATCACCGCGAGCAGATCGAAATGCTCAAAGGACAGATCAATTACTATGAAGAGGCCGCGGCGCTTTCCGCCATCAGCGTGCACATTAGCGCTGAGGAAACCCTGCAGCCGCTCGAGATAGCTGGTTGGCGACCGGTTGGAGTGGCGCGTGATGCGCTTCAGACGCTGATCAACTTCTTCCAGGGCTTTGCCAACTTCCTGATCTGGCTGCTCATCCTGATCATCCCCGCCGGGCTGCTCATCCTGATCTTGCTGTGGGTGGTATGGAGGCTCTTCCGTTTTGCATGGCGCAAGCTTTTCCCGCGTGGAATAAGGAAGAAAAAAGAAGCGGAAGAAAATAACTCGTAAACCCATTTGTAGGGGCAGGTCTTAGACCTGCCCCTACGTTTTTGGAATATAATCTCCCCAATGGATAAACTCGTTCAGGATGCGCAGGCGTTATTCAATGTCCATTTGACCGGGCGACAGGTGATCGCATTAACCACCTACGAGCGCGAACTGATCGAGTGGAACCAAAAATTCAACCTGACCGCCATCCGCGATGCGGCGGGTATCCGCACCAAGCATTTCCTTGACTCTTTCTCTTGTGTGCTGGCCTGGAAGGCCAATCCGCCGGTCAACATCATCGATATTGGCACCGGCGCAGGCTTTCCAGGCATCCCCTTGAAGATCATCTATCCCAACACAAAAGTGACCCTGGTTGAATCGGTCGGCAAAAAGGCCATGTTCTGCCAGCACATCCTCAGTATATTGGGATTGGAGGGTGTGGAGGTCATCAATTCCCGTGCGGAAGACCTGGGTCAGATACGCGAACACCGCGAAGGCTACGAATGGGGCATTGCCCGCGCGGTTGCAAACATGCGTGTGCTCTCGGAATATTTACTCCCGCTCGTGCAAGTCGGCGGGAGCATGCTGGCACAAAAGGGGGAAAGCGGCCCGGCAGAAGTGCACTCTGCAGAAAATGCAATCAAGCTGTTAGGCGGGGAAATGCGGCAGTTGCTGCCGGTCACACTGCCAGGCGTGGTCGAAGAGCGGCATCTGGTAGTAGTGGATAAGGTCGCGACCACGCCACCAGGATACCCGCGCAAGCCCGGGGTCCCGGCGAAGAAGCCATTATCGTAGGGAGGACTGGTCAGTCGCCCCTACAGATCAACATGAAAATTCATCCACAATCGTGATCGAGTCTTCCTTATTGGGGATCATGCACAGGAACTCGAACGGCTCGTCACCGATATTCTCGTAAAAATGAGGGACGCCTTCGGGGATGAAGACCACGTCTCCGCTCTGGACCTCGAAAACCCGCTCGTTGATTCCGATCCTGGCCCGCCCCCCCAACACATACTGCTCGTGCTCAACGGTATTGGTATGCAGGGGCATACCGCCGCCTGGTTTCATCGAAAATTTGCGCATGGCAAAGTTCGGACCTTCCTGCGAGGAGATCAACACCTGGATGGTGGTGTCCTGCCCAGCAGCGACGTTTTTGGCTTCCACTTCACCTGATTTTTTAACAGGCATCTCTACCTCCGTTCGATTTCAAATGCGGTATCGAAGAATTCTACCATTCGCCTGGCATATACTTCAGGCCTGCGACCAGGGCCGTCACAGTGAACCGCCTCCGGGATAACCCATAACTCGGCATTTTCCCCGGTGTAATGCTTGTATAGTTTCAAATGGAGTATAACCACTAACTTCACCCCCGAAGAGTGACATTTCCAGCATGCACATCCCAGATTTCAGCTTTCCCGGAAAATTCGGGTGTGAACAGGTTCAAGTCAGTGGTTGTAAACAGCACCTGCTCACGCTGCCCGAGATAGGACAGCAAATCGGCTCGGCGTTCCAGGTCGAGTTCGGCCATCACTTCGTCCAGCAGGATCACGGGCCACTCGCCGGTGCGTTCCTTCATCCAATCTACTTCGGCCATTTTGAGCGCAAGCAGCGTCGTGCGGATTTGTCCACGTGAGCCGTAATTGCCCAGATCGATACTGTTCGCCAGAAAGCGCAATTCATCGCGGTGCGGGCCGATAGTGGTCATACCGCGCGCGATTTCTTCTCGTCGCAAGCGAGCCAGCTTATCCATAAATCCCACATGAATTTCTTCTAGATCCAGACCGGAACGGTCGACGGGTGTATCCATCTCCAATCCCAACTGCCCTTCCGGCTGCGGGAGCGGATCAAAGGCCGGCTCATAGCTCAAGCGCAACACTTCCTTGCCACGCGTCAATTCGAGCTGGACCTGGGCTGCCAGGCGCTCTATCTCCTGGACAGCCTGGATACGCCACAGGATGATCTGCGACCCCAGGCGTGCCAGCGCTTCATCCCACACCCCAAGCTGATCGCTGTTTCCCCCCTTCGACGAGCTCAGGGCAGCGCCGCGTTCACTTAAAGCCTTGAGCAGCGCATTGCGTTGACTGAGCGCCTGGTTGTACTCGCTCAACGTGCGTACATAAGCCGGTATGGTCTGCGCCAGCGTCAGGTTCAGGTAGCGGCGGCGCTCATCCGGCCCACCTTCCAAAATCTGCGACATCTGCGGTACGAAAATGACAGCATTGAATTGTCCGATCACATCGCTCAATGAACGCTTTACCCCATCCAGCAACACCTCTTTGCGCAGACGCACCCCGTTGACGCCGGTCGGCTCCATGATCAGGCGTGCTTCCAATCGATGGTCGGAGTTGCCGTGCTGGTAATCCGCCACCAGCCGCCCGACCGCAACCTGTTTGCGTGCCTGGCGCGCTGCAATGAAGTTAACCAGTTGCTTGTCCGCATGCGTTTGGAAAGACGTAAACGCCGCCATGAAATAGACAGCTTCCAGCAGGCTGGTCTTGCCCTGGGCGTTGCTGCCCACCAACACAACAACCCGCCGGGGCACTTCCAGGTCCAGGCGGGCAAAATTGCGGAAATTGGTCAGAGAGAGATGTTTAAGGTACATAGTTACTTGATAAGCCAGCAGTACAACTGCTGGCGGCAGCAGTACAACTGCCGCCACATCCAAAGAGTGAGGGTCAAACCTTATCTTCTACCGGCTCCTCCGGCTGCCAGACTTGTGTGGCAAGGTCCGTAAAGACAACACCATTGACATGATCGATCTCATGTTGGAAGATACGCGCCAGCCAACCGTCAACTTTGAGCTTCATCGGTTGGCCACGACGATTGAAACCTTTAATACGAACTTCTTCCGCCCGCTCCACCTCACCAACCAGGGTCGGTATGGAAAGACAGCCTTCTACTCCTACAACTTTCTCTGGCGAAGCCTTCACGATCTCGGGGTTGACCATCACATACAGCTTTGGCTCAACTTCGATGGGCTCTTCGCCTTCTTCCACTTCCTCGGGCTCAGCGTATTCCACCACAATCACGCGCTCGGAGACGCTCACCTGCGGAGCCGCCAGCCCCACACCGGGTGCATCGCGCATGGTTTCGATCATATCGTCAATCAGGGTTTGCAAATTATTGTCAAAGTTAGTCACTGGCCTGGCTTTGCGCCGCAGGACCGGGTCTGGTAAAGTTACGATCGTACGTAATGCCATTTCATACCTCTAATGTTTGGTTTTCGAGACCCGATTTTACTCGGTTTTTGATTGTCTGTCCTTAAGTTCTTGTTCGCGCCGGAATTCATCTACGTTACGGTGATAGGTAGCCACCCAGTTGGCCATGCGATTGCGTTCTTCCTCTTTTTCAGCAGCTTTCTTCCCTGATTCACGCTTTAAGCGCCGGCGGTCTATATCCGATTGTACAACGGCGGGATCGAGCACATCTTCGAAAGCGAATTGGGCGCTGCCTACGTCAATGTATACGGTCCCAAAATTTAGCATGTAACCTAGAAAGCCGATGCGTTCGTATCGCGTACCCAGAATACTATCCAGGGGTGCTGCACGGCGCTCTTCAGTACCCAACGGTTTACGATCGATATCCAGGATCTGGTCCGTCGTCACACGGAAGATGTCATTGATCCAATCGACATATCGATAAATCCACCAGCCCAGGATCAGGATTATCAGAAGCGGCAGCGTCACAGCTGCTGTATCCAGGGCGCGACTGCCGTCCTCCAAGGTTTGTATCAGTGCAAGCTCAGGACTGATAGCCAAAATATACAGGTGTCTGAGAAATAATCCGAGTAATCCTATAAAAATCAATGTCGGAATGAAAACCTGGCGTAGAAGCACAAACCAGTGCTTACGGTAAGTGATCATTTCGCCCTCTTCAATGCGTTGCCTGAACAGGTTAATGAGAAAAACTTTTATGAAATTCGGCCGCTCCGGAGGTGTTACCACTACCTCTTCCATCGGTGTCGCCTCTTCCTGGATGGGCGGTAGTATTCCCAGCCGTTTGCGCAATGCATCTTTAAAGGCTTCTTTTTCGGCATGCTCCGATGCCTGCTGCGTTCGCTCCCAATATTCCTCTACCATATGGGCAGCTTGATACGGGCGAAACACTCGCCTGAATGGAATCGCCCCCACAAATGTGCGCACAAGCACATCTCCGTAATCAAGCGCTCGTCCAACCAAATCAGATTCGACACCAACGGAGAGAATCTCTGTCAGGGGCGCTTCGTTGCGACTGTCGTACAAGCCGATCACCTTCTCCACCCATACCACGCGCTGGTTTGTGACAATGTAGTAGTCATTTCCCCAGTCAACGACGTTCCAAGCCACCCAACCCAGAACGATCAATAACGTCAGGACACCGAAAGATATGGCAGCGACCGACCCCGAGACAACTCCCCATAGGAAGAAAAAGGCAGGGATCGACAACGCCAATACAGGCGCAATCAAAGCCTGTATTAAGAAAAACGAATGTTTCCGCGCTAGAAAGTACACCACTTCACCCGGACGCAGCCACTTGAACTCAACAGTGCGGGCCAATTTGCGGCTAGCGATGGATATTTCGATGTTGGGTTTAATGATGGGAAACATTTTCAAAATCTCGGCAAATTTCTCCCCCGAAAGCCGCAAAACTGTTGTCGCTTCCAGGGCAGCGACGGTCGCGGTACGAGGTCCCCGTTTTCCGAGGATCTCCATTTCGCCGAAGTAATCGCCGCTCACCAGGTTCGCCAGGTCCTCTTCCATTCCATCACGCCGCCGATAAACACGCACTCTGCCGCTGTAGATTAAATAAAAGTTATCAGATGATGTACCCTGCTCGAGAATCACATAGCCAGCATCGAAGGATTCCTCAGAAAATTTCTCCGCAATTTGCAATAGCTGATTGTCATTCAGATCACGGAATAGATGGATTTTCCTTAAAAAAAGCGCGCGTTGGGTAGCGTTCATATGGATTTATTCTAGCACGAATCATGTATAGCGCACGATAGTACAACCGAACGGCTTCACTTCGGTGACTTCCGGAAGGCGCTCCTCTAACAAAGCCTCAATTGCATCTTGGAGATAGAAACGCGTAGCAACTCGCTGGCGAAAAGCGACATCGTCCACCGCGCCACGGTAACGCAGGACTCCCTGACGGTCGATGACGAAAACATGCGGGGTGGTCTGTGCCCCGTATCGATCCGCGGCCGAACAGTCTGCATCCCGTAAAAGGACCGGGATCTTACGCTGACGAGCTGCCGCTGCTAACATTTCCTCCGGTTCGTTGGCGTTCGAAGCAACCGAGAGCAGTGTCACGTTTTCGTCCCATTTGGGCAGGCGAGTCGTGATGTCCGCATCGAAGCGTTCGGAATGAGGGCATTCCGCCGACCAGAAGTTGACGATCACGATCCGTCCGCGATAGTCGCTCAACATGTGGATGCGTCCATCCAAGTCAGGCAGGGTAAATTCGGGAGCGGGTTGGTTGAGTTCGAGAGACATACTCATATTATAAACCTGACAGGTTTGTTCCGGTGGTAGAATCACGCGCGATGAAAAAATGGCAATTCTGGCTTGGGGCGCTGATCAGCGTCCTGTTTATCTGGCTGGCACTGCGCGGCCTGCGCCTGGAAGAGTTCTGGCAGGCGGTTCAGGGAGCCAACTACATCTGGCTGCTGCCGGGCGTGGCGGTTTATTTCGTTGGCGTGTGGGTACGCGCCTGGCGCTGGCACTACCTGCTCGGACCGATCAAAACAATCTCTACGAAAACGATGTTCCCCATCACAACCATCGGGTACATGGGCAATAACATCTACCCTGCGCGTGCCGGGGAAGTGTTACGCGCGGTCATCCTGAAGCGCCGGGAGGGGGTGCCGGTCTCGGCTTCATTGGCGACAATCATCGTGGAGCGCATCTTCGATGGAGTGGTGATGCTGGCCTTCATCTTCGTCAACCTGCCGGAACTGGCCAAACTGACGGGTGCATCCGGGTTCGTGGGGAACATTCAGCAGGTGGCGGTGGTCGGCACAGGCGTATTTCTCGGGGCGCTGGCGGTCTTTCTGCTGGCAGCCATGTTCCCGCACGTAACGGCGAAAGTCGGGTTGTGGGGAATTGAGCGTTTTACACCCAAACGCCTGCATATAAGAATCGTCAGCATCATGAATAAATTCCTGGACGGGCTGGCCTCCCTGCGCTCCCCCTTCAACGTATTGATGGTGTTCTTCACTTCGGTCATCATCTGGCTGTTGGAAACGGGTAAATACTGGCTTGTGATGCACGCTTTCCCGTTCGAAGTCAGTTTCTTTGCGCTGATGTTGATGAACGGCATCGTCAATCTTGCAACGACGATTCCGTCTGCGCCGGGATACATCGGCACCTTTGACGCACCTGGTATCGCTGTGCTGGTAGCCTACGGCGTGGACCAGGCGACTGCTGCAGGGTATACGCTGGTTTTACATGTGGCGCTCTGGCTGCCGATCACGCTATTAGGGGCTTATTATCTGGCACGGGAAGGAGTTAAGTGGAGCGATTCGCTCAGAGCCGAAGCTGGCAGCATGCAACCGGCCTTCTCCTTTTCGAATAATGAAGAGTTTTATATTTTCATTGAATCGCTTATCGCGAAGCTAAGAGATGAAAACCAAGATGGATGGGCAACTAAACTGGAAAATGCCCTTCGCATCAGTGCGCTGCCAGGTGAAATATTTGGCGAGCTAAGGTTGAATTTGTTAGAACTTCAAAAAACGGATATCCCCAGTCGATTAGGTGTTCAAAATAATATTCAGAGCGCTATCAACGCACTGGATGAGGCTTTGAAATAATTCGAGAAACGGCCAACCCGGTTGTCGGTAATCACCGGTGGGACAAGTAGACTAGTCATCAAAAAAAGTGGGGAGCATTCAGATCCTGTCGCATCTCGTTCTCTGTTCGCCAGGGGCTTGAGCGATTGGCGCGATTAAAATCTACAACATCTAAATACTCCTAAAATAGAAATATTGTGAAGCCTGAAATCAGCCTGGGGTATACTTAATAGGATTTACACAGTTCGTAAAAAGGTGCCGAAAATAAGGGGGCAGCTGCGTTCGCCCCCCTTATTTTCGGGCTTCTCCTATGCTATAAGGAGCAGTAAATGCCGCAAGCCGGGGTAGACCCGAAAAGAAAGTTAAGGGTGCTCATCGCCGATGACGTTCAAGAAACACGCCGCAGCACTCGATTGATGTTATCTATGATCTCAGATGTGGAAGTGGTCGCAATCGCTTCCAACGGTCTTCAGGCTGTCCAAATGTCGAAAGAACAAAAGCCTGATATCGTCGTGCTTGACATCAACATGCCGGAGTTGAACGGTCTGGACGCCTTCAAACAAATAAAAATGATACATCCGGATACGGGTTGCATTATCATCTCTGCCCAAAATGAATCCAATATATTACAGGAAGCCATGTCGATGGGGGTACGCGATTATCTTATCAAGCCATTTACCGTGGATCAATTGGAGGAAGCCGTAGAAAAAGTCGGCGCACGGCTTGATAAAAGCCGTCAAGAGAGCGCACAAAAACAACAACTGATGCAACGAAATAAAGTCTATCTGAAACAACTGGCGAACGAATATGTAAAAAGCCGGCGTACAGACGACAAGGCTGTTCAGGTCTACGAGTATTTGGCAGCCGATCCGGCCTGCGAACTGCGCTGGCTGCGCACCCTGGCAATGATGTATATCATCCGTCATGAATGGGGTAAACTCAGAACTCTGGCTGCAAGGTTGGAGTTCCAGAACAATCAAAAATCTTAGGTGACCGGGCAGGTCGCCGCTATCGGAGAATTCATGAAGGTTGCAATCATCGGGGCGGGATTTGGTGGTATGGCGGCTGCCTACGACCTGAGAAAGGCCGGGCACCACGTGACCATGTTCGAATCCGCTGATTACGTGGGCGGGCTGGCCAGTGGTTTCAAGGAGCCGCACTGGGACTGGTCGGTGGAGAAGTTCTACCACCACTGGTTCGCCAGCGACAAACATATGCTCGGACTGATAGATGAACTAGGCCTGAGCGATGAGGTGATTTTCCCACGTCCCTACACTGTGCTGCTGCACGATGGGGAATGGTATCCCTTCGATTCGATCCTGAAAGCGCTGCTCTTCCCGGGATTGGGGTTCGGCCTGAACAAGATCAGGTTTGGGTTGGTGGGGTTGTATCTGCGCCTGACAAACAACTGGAAGCCGCTCGAAAAAGTGACCGTGGAAGAGTGGATGCGCAAATGGGCCGGGGAAGAAGTCTACCAGCAGATGTGGCAGCCGTTGGTGATCGGAAAGTTCGGACCGTATTACAAAGACGTCAACATGGCCTGGATGTGGGCGCGCCTCAAGGCCCGGACTACGAAACTGGGCACATTTAAAGGCGGATTCCAGGCTTTCGCAGACCGTTTTGCAGAGATTCTGCGGGAAATGGGTGTCGAGATTCGCTTGGGGGCGAAGGTTAATCTTATTAAACGGGAACAGGATGGGTTGTCCGTAGGAAGCGAGACGGGAGCCGAGTCCTTCGATAAGGTATTGGTCACAACGTCTCCCAACCTGATAGCGAAATTATGCCCCGAGTTGCCCGTGTCCTATTTGCGGGGCTTGCTGGAACTCAAGTCCATGGGGGCGGTGGTGATGACTTTGTCGCTCAAACACCAGCTCTCGGAGGAAGGCTATTACTGGTTCAACCTGCCAAAAGGCGAAGGGTTTCCGTTCCTGGCGCTGGTGGAGCATACCAATTTCGTCTCGCCCGAACATTTCGGCGATGACCATATCGTGTATGCCGGAGATTATCTGGTGCCCGGGCATGAGTATTTCTCTTTGAGCGACGATGAATTATTAGAGCGCTTTGTTCCAGCTTTCAAACGCATCAACCCCAAGTTTGATATGGACTGGGTGAAGCAGGTTTGGGTGTCCAAGACGAATTACGCCCAGCCCGTACCGCTGGTGAACCACTCAAAAAATATTCCTGATATCGAGACACCGGTAGAGGGACTGTATTTCGCTTCGATGAGCCAGGTCTATCCCTGGGATCGAGGGACGAACTTCGCCGTGGAGATTGGTAGAAAAGCGGCGAAGTTAATGCAAATGTAGTCCATCTGCGGGGGGCCAAGCTCTCCGCAGAACTTTAAGGGAGATATCAAGTGCAGTATCCAGGCTTTGTAAAACCAAAATACGACTCGGGCGGATTTGCCGGCCTTCCGATGCGCATCCGTGAGTATTGCACTTCGGGAGAATACGATACGGTGGTGCTGTTCCTGGTGGATGCCTTCGGCTGGCGTTTCTTCGAGAAATTCCAGGACTTACCCTTCCTGAAACGTTTGACCGCTCATGGAACGGTGGAAAAGCTGACTGCCCAATTCCCGTCCACCACGGCCGCGCACGTGACCACCATCCATACCGGGCTGCCGGTGGGGAAGAGCGGCGTGTATGAGTGGTTCTATTATGAGCCGCAACTGGACCGCATTATCGCGCCGTTGCTTTTTTCGTACGCCGGGGACGATGAGCGCGATACGCTCAGGGGGG
>JBAVJG010000327.1:0-9372 GCA_049687655.1 Anaerolineales bacterium
AACGCTTCGTGTAACCAATATATATCCTCTTCTTCAGCCAGTTTTTCGAAAACGCCACGCAATCTTGGATCAGGTTCTACTTTGGGCGGAGTCCAGCCTTCTGCCACCGCGCGGACATATTGCCCGGTCCCGCCAACCAGGAACGGCAGCTTGTCACGCGCCTGAATGTCAGTTATTGTCTCTGTTGCCTTTTGTTGAAATACCGCCAGCGACCAGATTTCATCGGGGTTGGCCACATCGATAAGGTGATGGGGGACGCGCGCGCGTTCTTCGAGGGAGGGCTTGGCAGTACCGATATCCATACCGCAGTAGAACAGGCGAGAATCGGCCGAGACGATTTCACCGTTCAGCCGCTCTGCTAAGTGGATGGAGAACTCGGTCTTACCGACGGCGGTTGGACCGATGATGAGGATCAGAGGCTGAAGGACAAAATTCAAAGTATCCCTACAATTTAATGGTCGCGGCGCAAGACGGATACATCGCGCTACAGGGAAATGTACTCTATTCGTTTTATACCCTGCCTGGTCAATACCAGGCGCATGCGTTTATATAGGATTTCGACCTGCGGGTTGATCGATTTGTAACGAGATACGATATTAACGTGGTACACCTTGTGTGTATGTACGGTTTTTAGCTGGCCATCTTCAAGAAGGGGCTGCTCTTCTACGGGGTCAGCCATTTTTCGCAAGTAGGGTTGAATGTTGTAGCGAATAATATCATTCAGCCCGCTCACTTTAGGGAGGCCTTTGAAAGCTTTAGGAAACAGGTTGCCATCCAGAACGATGTCTTTGGTGTGGCAGATGATGGTCTCGCCCATGCCTTCGTTATCCAGATCGGCAAAGGGATCCTTATGGCGCGCTGTCAGCATAGTTTGGGGTAGATCGCTTTCTCGAATAAATGTAATTTTCTCACGCAGAGTCGCCAGCTTATATTTTCCATCCAGCGTTTTAATATTGATTCTACGATCATATAGGAAGGTCTGTAACTTGTTCGAAAGTAATGCACGACCGGTTTCCTTGATTCGATCTTTAAACATGTAACCAATTACTAACGCTACGAAAACTGGAAAGGTGAAATTTCCATAGATACTTTGGAAATAAAAGGCAACAACCGTGGCGAAGATCATCGATACTCCCGCCGCGATAGCCATCAAAATTTGTTCCATACCTTTGCCTTCACGTTGCGCGTCCGTTGAAAGGTGAAGAATCGAACTGACATATTTTTTCAGGACAGAGGCTCGAAACGCATAAACCTCATTTGCATCGCCTGCTTTGAGAATGGAGCCATATCCATGGGTTTTGCGATGGTTTCTTTCCATTTCAACGATTTGGTTCAAATCGTCAAGGCTTTGTGATTTTTGTGACTTTTTAAAGTGTTGAGATACGATTTGGAACAACTCCGTCGCACTCTCTTCGATCAACAGGCTGATATATTCATCTACGAGAGTATAGGCTACAAAAACATTTTCTTTGACAATTGGCAGGTTTAGTTCTGCATAAAGTGACCTGTATTGAGCGCCGATTTGCCTGGACTGGGTGATGAATTCATCGATCAGGTTTTCTGCCAGAACATGGACTTTGGATTTGGTCATATTGCTTTGGACGCGTTTATCTACCAAATTCAAATGCTCGCGCAAGGTGCTTTTGAACATGGCACCAAATAGTTTGAGCGCATGTATAAGACGTTCATTCAATTCTTCATCCTGATACCAATTCGCCTGTTGCACTATCTGACGAACTTCGCTCAGCGGGGTAATATCACTTTCGATCAAATCGCGGAGACTTAATATTGGTGTTTTGATGCGAATATAGTTTTTGACATCCCGATAGAAATCACTTTTCGGATAGCTCTCTTCGGTAACCCCCAGGCTTTTTGGGAAAAAGAGATAGGTTGAAATACGATAATGCGTCTTTTTCCGCTTCCCTAATTCGTAGTCTAATTTAAGTTCGATTTGGTAGCGGTCGTGTGATATCGCTGATTGTTGAATCCTCTCAAGCATGTTATTACCTTTTTAAAATCTAGGAATAATTTGATTCTCCAGGATTTGCCGTGAAGGAGTAGCTACCACGAAAATTCCCAAAGAGCCAATAATATGTACTGTGGATCAGACCATATCAGTTGGCCTGTATATTATAAAGTAGAGAAACTCCTGCAAGTCGAATGATGAGACGAATACAGACATTCTTAATACAGGAGGCTTCACTATGCTAGCCGAAACCCGGCGTTTCGTCAAACAGTGAAGAACGAAGCTTTAGCGATTAACTTTTGGTTTAGTTGTCGGAAGAGAACAATAAGAATTAGATCGCGTTCTCAAAATGCGTAAATACAGGTTGTTTGCCCGGTCTCCCCTCCACAGCGATGACATCGATTTGCCAGTGGTCGATTTCATTCTCCTGCGCATGATGCTCGGCAGCGGCAAGCATATGTTCCTGTTTTCGCGGCGTGACTGAAATCTCTGGCGGACCAAATCTGCTGGTTGTGCGCGTTTTGACTTCTACGAAACTGATGAAGCCATCTTTCTCCGCTACGATATCGATTTCTCCGTAGGGTGTGCGCACATTGCGGGCGACCACGTTATACCCATTCGCTTCCAGATACCTGGCAGCCACTCCTTCGCCCCATTGTCCAATCTCCTGCCTGTGCTTACTCATACCCGGAATCGTTCCAGAATAGTAAGCAGGCGTTCCTCCCATTCCGGCTTGTGGTAGCGGGGTCCACTGGCTAATTTCTCATAATGTGCCACCATCATTTGGGTTGTAAGCTCGATATCAAATTTTTTAGAGACATTCCGAGCAGCCTGGCCCATTTTCTGACGGAGCTCGTTTTGCAAACATAAGCGGGTCAATTTGGCGGTGAAAGCAGGCAGGTTTTTGGTGGAGAGAAACCCTGTTTTGCCGTCTTCAACGCTATCACCCACTCCCGGAGAGTGAATGCCCATGACCGGGAGGCCGGCTCCCATAGCCTCAATGACCGAAAGGGGATGCACCTCGGTTACGGAGGCGGTCACAAAAGCGTCACACATTGCCAGGAACCCGGGCATTTTTTCATATGGAATCAGGCCCGCAAATTGGATTTCTTTAGTGATTCGAAGGTCTTTTGCTAAATTTTGTAGTTCTGCTTTCAATGGGCCATCGCCTACTAGCAGAAGCCGTACGTTTTCAACGGCTTGCAGGATGCCTGCAAAGGACAGCAAAAGAAAATCCAGATTCTTTTCTGGCCCCAGGCGGCCGGTGTAGATCAATAAAATGTCATCTTCAGCAAAGCCGTAGTCTTCACGCGACAGGGGCTCGGCCTGGAAGAAGCGGTCTAATTCGACGCCGTTGGGTACGATTTCAATGTGGCTCTCAACATCCAATTCGCGCAGGATTTTCTCCATCCCAGGAGATGGTGAAACGACCAGGTTAACGGCCTCACAAAATGACGGCATATACGCCTGTAAGAGTCCTTCGCTGATCTCTCCGGGCAGCAATGGCAGATAGGCCTGGGCATACAGGTCATAGCGCGTGTGGTTGGTGAATACAATCGGGATTTGATATGGCCGGCAATAATGCAAAGCCAAGCGCCCGCTCAGGAAGGGGTGGTGAACATGCACCACGTCCATGTTTTGAAGTAGTTTTTTGGCTTCACGGGAGTATCTCAGAGACAGGTAAAAACCCGTATCGGCCAGTGGCAGGCCCGGGCTGCGGATGACGCGTGGCTCGTTGTCCCCATGATCCGGCTCGCTGAAGGTGAATACATAAACCTGGTATCCGGCTTTTTCGAGGTAACGTTTGTTCAGGTCAATGTAATTGGTAATACCGCTAACGTAAGGCTTGTAAGCGTCTGCCATCATGCCAATGCGCATGGTTCCGCCTTTCATTTCAATCGTACGGTATGGGGGGATGGCTGTCAAGTATAATGCAGTCGGATATAAATATGGAGTAGAATAGACGCCCCTGAGGAGCTATGGTTAAGTTGATCTTACGCGATGAAGAGCACGAGGTGCGTCCCGGTATGACCCTGCTCTCGGCGCTGGAGAAATGTGAGATTCTGTCCGAATCTGTGATCGCTACCCGTGAAGGTGAGTTGATCCTGGATGATGAGATCCTGAACGAGGGGGAGGTTATCAAGCTGGTGGCGGTGATTTCAGGGGGAGCGGGAATTGAACGTTGGGAATCGAGACTCGATAAAACAACCAGTAACCGATTCCCACATAACGAGGTCCGGTCGTGAAATGTCGTAAATGCGGTTCGAAAGCCTCGGTCAATATGCGTCAGCACAGACTTGCTTTGTGCAGGGAGCATTACCTAGACTGGCTCCCCGAGCAGACCGAGCGTTTCATCAAGAAATATGAGATGTTCACGCACGAGGAAAAAATCCTGGTGGCGGTTTCGGGGGGTAAGGACTCACTGGCGTTGTGGGACATTCTCGCGCGGCTCGGTTACCGGGCGGATGGATTGTATATCGGCCTAGGGATTGAAGAAGATATTGGATATTCGTCCGAGTCGCATCGCCTGACACAGAAATTTGCAGATGAACACGGATTAAAACTGCATGTGGTCGACGTGGAAGAAGAATATGGGCAACCTATCCCTGTACTTGCAGACATTACCCATCGGGGGAAGGGACGCCCCTGCTCCGTCTGCGGGTTGACCAAGCGACATGTGATGAACCGCATCGCCCGAGACCTGGGGTATGCTGTGCTCGCGACAGGCCACAACCTCGACGACGAGGCGGCTGTGTTGTTTGGCAATACACTGAACTGGTTGGGGGAATATATCATGCGGCAAAGCCCGGTCTTACCCGAAGCTCCGGGGCTGGCGCGCAAGGTCAAACCGTTGTGCAGATTCTATGAGAAGGATATGACCGCATACGCGCTGTTGCGCGGGATCGAATACATCTACGAAGAGTGTCCTTTTGCGGTGGGGTCCAAGACAACGTACTACAAAGAATTGCTCAACCAGTTGGAGACCGAGCGCCCGGGCGCCAAGTTGACCTTCTATGTGAAATTTCTGGAAGCCCGCCAGCAGGGTTTGTTCGTAAAGCAGGAGAGGATACAGGCGGCGCTCACGCCCTGTCCCAATTGCGGACAGCCGACCTCCGCACCCGGTCTGTGTTCGTTTTGTCGTTTGATGGAGCGGGCGGCATTAGCCTCAACCGACACAGCAGAATAGGAGGAAATTATGTTGACGATCACCGCCACCGACGCATGGAAAGAAGCGCATCCCGGTGCACAAATGGGCCTGCTGGAAATCTCAGGCGTGGACAATTCAGGACCAGCCCCGGCATTGGAACAGGAAAAACGTGCCATCGAGGCGCGCTTGCGAGATAAATATGCCGATTTTTCCAGAGAAGACTTCCTGGCATTGCCGGTTATGGCGGCCTATCATCGCTATTATCGCAAGTTTGGATATACCTATCATGTCCTACTTCAGTTGGAATCGGTGGCACTGAAGGGCAAATCGTTGCCGAACGTTTCACCGCTGGTGGACGCAAATTTCGCCGCCGAGCTGGAGACGCTTATCCTGACCGCTGGTCACGATGTGGCTCAGCTCGAAACGCCGGTTGTGATAGATGTTGCCCGTGAAGGGGATGAGATCACCCAGATGAATGGAACCCGCAAAGATGTGCCGGTGGGGGATATGTTGATGAGAGATGCACAGGAGGTTGCCTGCACGATCCTGCGCGGACAGGACAACCGTTCGCTGATATCAAAATCCACAAAGCATGTACTGTATGTTTCTTATGTTCCTGAGGGAGTGATGGAGGAGCAGGTTCGCGCACAACTGGATGCGATGGAAAGGTACGTACGCTTGTTGGCACCAAATTGCGTGCAGGAGCAATTCCAAATATTCTGTGCATAAACTTGACAAAACCTGTACATTCGGTTAGAATTTCACTCAGTGATGAGTAACTAAGATCACGGATTTTGTTTGACAATTTTTCAAGGTGCTAGAAATACAAATGTCCAAACTCGCATATCTTAAATTCAACGACCCCGCCCCTGACCTTGAACTTCTGGATACCGCGGGACAGCCAGTGAACCTTTCTTCCTTGTGGAAGAAAAAGGTGCTGTTGTTAGCCTTCACGCGTCACTTCGGTTGTCCGCAGTGTAAGGAAATGGTGGATACACTCTCCGATGCAGCGCTGGAGATCAAATCTAATGGTTTGGGATTGGCATTTGTCACGCAGGGTACATCCGAAGCGGCAAAGGCTTTTTGTAAGGAGCGCGCTCCCGATCAGTTTTGCCTGGCAGACCCGGAACGTGCAGCTTATCGCGCCTACGGGCTGGAACGCGCCACTATCTGGCAGACCTTCCTTTCGTGGCGAGTATGGCAGTCCAATAAGCGCTTGAAACAGGAGCACGGTTGGAACACCGACCTACCGCCAGCAGGGCAGGATGCCATGCAATTGGCCGGGACGTTTGTCATCGGCACGGACGGCCGCATTCGTTTGCCGTATTACTACGATAATATCGCCGATCACCCGCCCTTGGATTTGCTGCTGCACGGCGTGATGGGCATGGATTGGAACCAACCGTTTGAGGGACCGGTGGGTCCCTCGCTGGTTGAGTAGAGCAGTGTACTTCCGCTCGTATCGCCCGTCCTGCCGTCTCGCACCGGCGTGCTCACGGCACGAACGGTGGGATTCCGGGCCAGGGAAACCAGCGAGTAATCAGAAAACTTTAAGTTGGGTCTCGATATGCCGCTACGCGGTTACTCGACCCACGGATGAAATAATATGAGAACATTTTTCCTTGCTTTTTACCTTGCTCTAAAAGAAATCTGGCGTAACAAGGGGCGTTTCTTACTTGTCAGCCTGGTGATCGCGCTTATCACGCTGTTGGTGCTGTTCATTGCCGCTCTCGGGGAGGGGCTGGCTGATGGCAACCGTCAGTATGTCGCTAATCTGGATGCTGAGTTGATCATTTTCCTGGAGAAGTCAGATTACAACATCTCGTCCAGCCGCCTGGATACGAACACCATCCGTGCCGTGCGGCGCGTGGAGGGTGTGGCTGATGCCGGGGAAATTTACACGTCCACGAGTGAGATTGTCTCACTGCCAGAACCACTCAAGATTTCGATGTTGGCGGCAGAACCTGGCAGGCCGGGCATGCCTCCGTTAATCGAGGGCAGGCCGTATCGCGGGGGCGGAGCGAGTGAAGCTGTCATTGATGAAGGTGTGGCGCTTCGCACCGGCATCAAAGTCGGGGATGAGATCCAGATCCGTTCCACACAGGGAACTGAAGACGAGTTCTTTAGACTGGAGGTGGTCGGGTTGGTTGGCAGGCAGTCCTATTTCTTCCAGCCGACGATTTTCGTCCCGCCTGCTACCTGGGAGCAGATGCGCCCGCAGCCCCAGGCGGACCTGAACGACACCACACCATACCCGAATATCATCGCGGTCAAGCTGGAAAATCCGGCCTGGGTCGAGCCGATGAAAGACCGTTTGCTGGCGCTGGTGAACAACGTCGAAGTAGCCGGCATCGAAACAACCATTAACAACATCCCTGGCTACTCGGCACAACAGAGTACCGTGCAGACGCAGGGAGCCTTCACGCTCTTGATCGGCATCCTGGTGATCGGCGGGTTCTTCCAGATTCAGGTGCTGCAAAGAGTGCCCCAGATTGGCGTGCTCAAAGCGATCGGCTCTTCGAACGCGGCGGTTGGGTTGGCTGCGGTTGTCCAGATCATCGTGACGACAGCCATCGGGGTCGTTATCGGTGGCGGGTTGACCTATCTGTTCTCGCTGGGCTTCCCGCCTACCATCCCGCTGACCTTCAACGGCACGCGCTCGATCCTGGCAGTCATCGCATTACTGCTGATCGGCCCGTTGGGCGGTATGGTTTCGATTATCTACGCCGTGCGGATCGAGCCGCTCAAGGCGTTGAAGTTGGGATAATTTGATTGTGTCATGCTGAGGAGCAAAGTGACGAAGCATCTCTCACACGGTGAGGAGACCCTTCACTTCGTTCAGAGTGACATTGCTTTTGTTAGGAGTATTTATGAGTGCAGTTGCACTGGAAGTTCGTAACGTAGTCAAAACCTTCGATATCGAAGGCGGCGGAACCATCAACGCCGTGGACGATGTTTCCTTCGAGGTCGAATCCGGCGAGTTTGTGGCGCTGGTCGGGCCGAGCGGTTCGGGCAAAACCACCATGCTCTCCATTTTGGCGGCTTTGTTGACGCTTACCAGCGGGCAGGTGTTGGTGGATGGGCAGGATCTTTCGAGCCTGAGTGAAAGAAAACGCGTTAAGTTACGCCGTGAGAAAATCGGATTTACTTTTCAATCCAACAACCTGATTCCATTCCTGACCGCGCAGGAAAATGTGGACTTCATGCTGCGCCTGAATGGAGGCGCAAATAAAGCCGGTCGTATGCGTTCTGCAGAATTGCTATCCCGCCTCGGACTCAGCGACCGCCTGCGTAACCTGCCCGGGCAGATGTCCGGCGGACAGCAGCAACGCGTGGCCATCGCCCGCGCATTAATCCACAACCCGGCCGTTGTTCTTGCTGACGAGCCGACCGCTTCGCTCGACACCGAGCGCGCCTATCAAGTGGTGGAAACTTTTGCCAACCTGATCCATGAAAACGGACGGGCCGGTATCATGGTCACACACGACCTGCGCATGTGCAAGTACGTGGACCGTGTGCTGCAAATGCGGGATGGGAAGTTAGTGCAAGTGATTGAGGATCCAATAGAAATTGAAAGACTAGCATTGGGGGCATTGGCAACCGAAGTTGTGGCATAGTAATAAAAGGCGGCGAGCAGCCGTCTATTTACTTAATCCGGACTTACGCAAAAATACGGAGGAAGCCCGAAAATAAAGGGGGCGTGCGCAGCACGCCCCCTTTATTTTCGGTATCTATTCGCAATTTGCGTTATTCTTATTAATTCAGGATATGTCATACTGAGGAGCGTTTTGTGCGACGAAGCATCTCCGACACGATTTGTAAGGAACCTTTTGCTAACACTCACACTGGACTGGTGTCCCTGTTCGAATTTGGGAGAGCTGGCCTTCGGGAGTCTGTTGTATTCGGATATTGAGAAGGCATTTAATCCCTTCTTACGAGTCTTGTATTTGCCACGCAAACCTGATAAAATTGGCACACTTGTTCTACTGCTTCTTGCATAATTAAGTGAATTTTGAACGATCAAAATTCGGGCAAATTTCAGCTATTCAGGTTCAATTTTTATGCAGCACACAGTAATTACCCGATTTATGACAACAATGAAGGATTAAGAGGCTGGAGGCAAGGGCTCATCATCTGCGGGTGGCACGGGGGGTTTTGGTTCTGAACTGGGTTCAACAGTTGGTTTAACTATTGGCTCAACATTAACAATAGCCGGTGAACCTTCTTTGGGTTTTCGTAAGGTTACAACGCCCACCAC
>JBAVJG010000328.1:0-2754 GCA_049687655.1 Anaerolineales bacterium
CCGCCAGGCCGAAACGGCCGAGCCATTCCCCGGCTTTGGCAGCCGCATCCGCCGGCTTGAGGCCTTCCAGTGTGACCGGCAGCGCAGCGTTCTCGGCGGCGCTCAATACAGGGATCAGGTTGAAGAACTGGAACACGAAGCCGATGCGGCGGCGGCGCAGTTCGGTCAGCTTGTCGTCGGGCATCTCGGCGATGGAGGCACCATCGATGAGGACATCCCCTTTACTGGGGGTGTCCAGCCCGCCGAGCAGGTGTAACAATGTCGACTTGCCGCATCCGCTGGGGCCCATGATGGCCACGAATTCGCCCTCATGGATGTTGATGTTGACGTGGTCCAGCGCGGTCACAGCCGTAGAGCCGGAGCCGTAGATCTTGGTCAGGTTTTGGGTTTGTACGAGGGGCATAATGTTGCTCCGTTGGATATGTCATTGCGAGAAGGGCGGAGCCCGACGTGGCAATCTCATCCTAACAAGAGTAACTTGTCTTTTCGGAGATTGCCACGCCCCTTGGTTTCCCCGGCTCAGAACGCCAGGGCAGGCGATACGCCCGGCGAGCACGGGCTACTCAACCAGCGGGGCTCGCAATGACACAAATAACTTTAATTTCCTATCAGCGCAAAGCGCTTTCTAAATATTGGTTACTGTTCACTGACAACTTTCTCAGCCGGCGGCGGAATGTCCCCCGGAGGGGGATATTTCGAGCCGGTGTTGCTCTTGCGCGGGCGTCCACGGCGGCGGATTTCCGGCTCGGGGAACGGTTGTCCCTTGATGGCTTCCATGCGTACTTCGATCATATCCAGCCAGCGCAGGTCTGCTTCCAGATGCATGATGGTTTTGTCTACCAGCAGGATCTGCGCCAGCTCCGATTGCGGGTCATACGTGTCGCGCTTGGCAGTAGCATCGTGCAGCTCCTGGTACAGGTGCGCGCGCTGGGTCTGGATCAAGCGCGCCGGGTCCGCTTCGCCGCTGGCCAGCCCGACCATCAACTTGACAAAGACCTCGTCCCGTTGGTGCTCGGTCGGCACGCCGTTGGCGAACCATTCGCGCAGCACCTCATCGCCCTCGGGCGTGATGCTGTAGACGCGCCGGGAGGGTTGGTCGCCTTCGCCCAGGTCCGACGAGCGTTCCACCAGCCCGGCTTCTTCCAGCCGGTCCAGGGTGGTGTAGATCTGGGCCGGTTTGACGTCCCAATTGTCGTCACCACCTACCACGGCCTCGAAGACCGCGCGTAATTCGTATCCGTGACGCGGTTTTTGGGCTAAAAATCCGAGAATTGCGTTGCGAACTGACATAAAATAGTAAACCGGTTATTATTTTTATCGAACGGGCTAAATATTAAACGAGTTTCTATTTTCTGTCAAGGTAAATTGTATGTGGATTGCAAAATCTCCAGAATTTGCCGCCAAAGTCGGCGGGGAATTTAATTCTACAGGATTTGAATGCTCCCGTCGGAGACTTTGGACTCCGTTTATCAATTCCCATGGGTATAATCTCCCCTATGCCCCTGGATGCACTCTTGAGCCATTGGAAACATAACCCGCTGACTGCGGACAATATCGTCACCTGGCGGACGCTACCCCAGCGCCCGGCTCAAACGCGTCCCTTCCCCGACGACCTGGCTGTCCCCCTTCGAGAGGCATTATCTTCTCAGGGAATCACATCGCTTTACAGCCACCAATCGGAGGCCTGGACCCACGTGCATGGCGGGAAAAATATCGTCTTGGCCACCGGAACGGCTTCTGGCAAAACGCTGGCCTACAATCTGCCTGTGCTGGCTTCCCTGCTCGAAGATGAGAACGCGCGCGCCTTATATCTGTTTCCTACCAAGGCGCTCACCCAGGATCAGCTTTCTAATCTCCAAACTCATTTATCGAACGTGGCACTTGGCCCGTCGCACATCGCACCCGCAATCTACGACGGTGATACTCCCCAACGCGACCGTCCCGCCATCCGGGTGAACGCCCGCATCCTTCTGACCAACCCCGACATGCTTCATACGGGTATCCTGCCGCATCACACAAACTGGGCGGACTTCTTCCGCAATCTGAAATTCGTGGTCATCGACGAGTTGCACACCTACCGGGGCGTATTCGGATCGCATGTGGCGAATGTTATCCGGAGGCTGAAACGTGTCGCGGCTTTTTATGGCGCATCTCCGCAGTTCATCCTCACCTCCGCGACGATTGGCAACCCAAAAGAGTTGGCCGAAAAGCTGACTGAGTCGCCCGTCACGCTGATCGATGAGGACGGTTCCGCGCGCGGCGAACGTCATTTCATCATTTACAACCCGCCCATCGTGGACGAGTCGTTGGGGCTGCGCGCCAGCACCCTTTTGGAAAGTGTTCGTCTGGCACAGGATGTGCTGTCCGCAGGGGTGCAGAGTGTAGTCTTTGCGAGGTCAAGGCGGAGTGTGGAAATTATTTTGACATATTTGCAAGAGACCCCCACCCTACACCCTCCCCCAAATTCACAGAATTTGGGAGAGGGCCGGGGAGGGGGCGTACGTGGCTACCGCTCAGGTTATCTCCCCTCCCAGCGCCGCGAAATCGAAAGCGGCCTGCGCGATGGCTCTGTTCGGGCAGTGGTGGCTACCAATGCCCTCGAGCTGGGTATTGACATCGGCGGTCTGGGCGCGGCAGTGCTGGTCGGCTACCCGGGCACCGTTGCTTCAGCCTGGCAGCAGTCGGGTCGGGCCGGCCGCGGGGAGGCTCCGGCCGCAGCGGTGCTGGTTGCTTCTTCGCTGCCGCTGGACCAAT
>JBAVJG010000329.1:0-7131 GCA_049687655.1 Anaerolineales bacterium
AGGTGACAAAATCCTTGGTTCCATCCATGCGCTTCTCGGTACGCTGATCGTAGGCCAAAGTGGATTCATTCCTTCGTGTGAAGACCAGTTTTTCGCGGTAGTCGAACGGGGTGATTGTCGGATAGCCTCCGCGGCCTTCGCCTTGCCAGATCCCTTCCAACAGTTCAAATATTTTGCTTGCTGTTGTTGGATTATCGTTCATCAACAGACTCCTTTATCTGTCTTTAGAGGCAGCGTGGATCTGCTCCAAGATTTTCTCCATCACAGATAATAACTCCTTGTCATCTCTTCATATCATTATGGCACAATTTCTGGCTGGCAGGTGACAGTCGCTTTATGAAACTGAACCTGGAATATAATCACGCCATGAAACACACCGTTTACATCGCACTGGGAACGAACTTGGGAGATCGAAAGGCTAACTTGCGTGCAGCAGTTGAGTCCATGCCGCCGGATGTTAAGGTTGTCGCCGAGTCGCATGTCTACGAAACGCCGCCCTGGGGGTATGAGGACCAGCCGGCCTTCCTCAACATGGTGGTCAAGGCGGAGACAGACCTGGAACCGGGGTCCCTGCTCAAATATCTGAAGCAGCTTGAAGCCGAGTTGGGACGCGAACAGAATTTCCGCTGGGGTCCGCGCCTGATCGATCTTGATGTCCTGTTTTACGATGACTTGATCATCAAGTCGCCGCCACTGGTCATCCCGCATCCGCGTTTGCATGAGCGCGCTTTCGTGCTGGCCCCATTAGCGGATGTTGCTCCGGATATGGTTCATCCCGTACTTCAGAGAGCTGTAAGTGATCTACTGGCTGAAACCGGTATGCAGGGGATTAATCGCATTAGTGACTAACTGCATAATAAATGGGGGAAAGAATATATTGTTTCACATCCGACAATTTTGTATACTGAACCTATAAACTGCTAGGGCGGCCATTTGTTTTCGCCCGAGGGGAACGGATAGTGAAAACCATACCGATATGGAAAGTGGGAATGATAATGGTGTGTGTCTTGGGGATATCTTTGGCTGCCTGTGGACCGACGCCAGCGGCAGCAGCTTCTGGGAACTTACAACCTTGTACATCTTCCACGCCCGGAGCCAACAGGTATAGAAATGTGATGCTAGAGCAAGGCAGAGAGGTGTATTCACGCCGTTTTACAAATCCAGATGCCGTAAAAAATGAAGCTTTCTCTCTGCTTGTCGATCAAGTCCAGCGCTGGACGAGCACAGTTGATATCCCTGTCGATAACGGAAATATCATCCGGATTACTTTAACCTATATCAGTCCGGAACTGACCCAGATCATTATATTAAATCATCAGCTTTACAAAAATTCCTTGTCAGATGCTGATTTTGAACAAATGCTACAAACCAGGATGAATGAAGTTGCAGTTCGTGAAGAACTGCTCTTCCTGATGACCATCACGTATTCCAAGTATGATCCTCCTACAGCACCTGAAATCAACATGGTCCGGTTGCACATTCCAATGGGAGAACTGGCGCTGGTCAATTCAAGAAATACGCGTATCCCTGCCTACAACATCGATCCTCCCCTACGACAGGAGATTATCACTTCTCGCGGTCCATCAGCCGGTTATATAGCTTTCCCGATCGGAGTCGGATCGGCGGAAAACTGCGCGCAGTCGATTGAACTTCGCTGGAATACGGTAATCAATGTACATATAGGTAGAGTAACAATTAATGGGACGGATTATGCTCACCCACTAGCCTGGTCTGTAAAATATCACCCCCTGGTGGATATGGATAATGGGCGAATTTCACCACGTTTTTCTTATCCCGCACCACCGAGTATACCGATCAATCACGAGCCGCCCAAACCAGAGAAGGGTATTTCCGCAGAACTCGCAAATGCCGGATACTGGCAAGAAATGGGTCTCCATGTCTGGGGATATGTTACCGACCCATAAATTCTATTCGCTTCGGTTATAATCTCCCCAGACCAACAGGAGGACCCATGACCGATCTTAAACCGCTTAATTGGGAGCCCAAGCCCGGCGTTGGCATGAACGTAGTACGCCGTGGCGATGGCGGTATGACGCTTACCTTTACCGACCTTTCCGATGTCACGCTAGCCGACTGGTACGAATTCGCATCCGAACACCTGCTCGGCTCTGACCAACGCGTGCGCAACTTGTATGATCTGCGCCAGGTGCAGGAGATCCCCGAGAAGGCCGTCCGCATGGCGGTGGAACTCAACACAGACCCCGGCACGCGTAACATCCGTATGGCAGTAGTTGTCTCGTCAGAAAAAGTCAAGGCTGCTATCGAAGATATTGCCGCCTTATCAGGTGGCGATACTGCCTATATGCGACTGTTCACCGACATCAACGAGGCTGAGGCCTGGCTTGGCCGCCCGCTTGACCACATGTCATGAAGCCATTGAAAATTGGCAAACACACTTTCGACTGGGGTGCCCGCACATACGTGATGGGCATCCTTAATATTACGCCCGATAGTTTCTCAGGCGACGGCGTTATCGCCCAGGGCGAGGCCGTCAAAGTGGCCCTGGATCAGGCGCGAAACTTCCTTACAGCCGGAGCAGACATCCTAGACGTGGGCGGCGAATCCACCCGCCCCGGCTCGGAGCCGGTCGATGCAGAGGCCGAAATGGAACGCGTCATTCCGGTCATAAAGGCGCTTGCAAAAGAATTCCCCGATACGCTCATTTCGATTGACACTTACAAAGCTACCGTTGCAGAAGAAGCCCTCAAGGCAGGTGCGCACATCGTTAACGATGTCTGGGGCTTGCGCGCCGACCCCACCCTCGCCGAAGTAGCTTCGAAACACAAGGCCCCGGTCATCCTGATGCACAACCGCAGCAATCCGGCCAGCGTAGAAGTGCGCGCGCAGCTTGGTAACGCCTACATCGGCTCGGTATATGACGATCTGATGGAAGACGTCAAGCGCGAGTTGATGGACTCTGTCAGGTTAGCGGGGCAGGCTGGAATTGAGTCCGAGCGCATCATCCTGGACCCGGGAATTGGATTCGGTAAAACGGTCAGTCATAACCTGGAACTCATCCGCCGCTTGGACGAGATCCGCGCGTTGGGCTATCCCGTTTTACTGGGACCTTCGCGCAAGTCCTTCATCGGCTTCACACTCGACCTGCCCGCCGATCAACGCGTCGAAGGGACGGCTGCTGCCGTTTGCGTGGGTATCACCCGCGGCGCCGACATCATCCGCGTGCACGACGTGGAGCATATGACCCGCGTAGCCAAAATGACCGATGCAATTGTGCGCGCATAAAAATGGCTCTTTCGTCTTTCGTTAAAACCAAGAGGAAAGATGAAAGACGAAAGATGGTCCTGCAACTTAAGCTCAACGACAAACGGGGGAAATCGTTGTAAAATCTAGCCATGTCAAGAGACTACGCAGAGAGCCTGTTACGCAGCGGAATCATCGAGGCTAAGGCGGGGATCAAAGAGACCGCGCATCGTTATCTGGAACGTGCTATCAGCACCAGCGGGGACCCCGATGTGCTTTCCGAGGCCTGGTTCTGGATGAGCAAAATCACGGACGACCCAACGGAGAAACGTTCCGCCCTTGAAAACTGCCTTTCATGGCATATGCGGCACGCGCGCGCCCGGCGTGAGTTGGCCATATTGGATGGCAAGCTGGACGAGGGTGAAATCATCAACCCGGATGCCCTTCCCGCCCCATCAACCGACCCGGCGCAGGCGAGTGCCGACCGCTTCATGTGCCCGCAGTGTGGCGCAAAAATGGTCTTCGCGCCGGATGGGTCAGGGTTGATCTGCGAACACTGCACCCGCAATCAAAGTCTTGTATCGGGGGGCGAAGCAGAAGAACAGGATTTCCTGATTGCCATGGCCACCGCCCGCGGACATCGCAAACCGGTTGCCATGCAGGTCTTCCACTGCCAGGGCTGCGGTGCGGAATTCATCCTGCCGCCGGATATCATATCGGCCAACTGCGCCTACTGCGACTCGCCGCATGTTGTCAGCCTGGAGGAATCGCGCGAGCTGCTCCAGCCGGAGGGCATCATTCCGCAGGCCTTCGATCAGAAACAAGCTGCCCGCCTGCTGGTGGATTGGGTCGAGAGCAATAGTATCGAGCCTTTGGGAAGGGTCGACCCGCCGCGTGGCGTCTACCTGCCCGTATGGACCTTCGACATCGGCGGCGGCATCGGCTATCGGGGTGACAAATATGAATCCGAAGACGGGTTCCGTCAGAGTGCCAGCCGGGTCGTCCAGATAGAGGGTGAACACCCAGTTCACATCGACGACCTGGCAGTGCCTGCCAGTCGCAAGATTGCCCGTCACATCTTTCACTTGCTGCCTTCCTTTGATCTGAAACACACCAAACCTTACGATCCGCGCTACCTGGCAAACTGGGCTGCTGAAGTTTATGATGTGCCGATGGCGGATGCCTCACTGGATGCTCGCAGTCAGGCATACGCCCAACTGAAACACCGGCTGCCGGGTAACATTGCATCCCTTTTCAATCTGCGTACATTATCTGCTCCCATGACGATTGAATCGTTCAAACTCGTGCTTGTGCCGATCTGGATCACGGAAATCCCCGTCAACGGAGAGGAGTTGTTGGTACTCGTCAATGGACAGAATGGCGTTGTACAGGGCGATATACCTGCGCAAGAAAAAAAGTTGAAAAATAAAAACGGCCTTTTCGACTGGCTGGAAGACCTGCTGGACGACTGATGACTGACGTTATTCCTATTCTCCGCCGCCGCCGTGACCGCCGCGAAAATGCACGCCGTGGGGCAGCAGCACGTACGCGTCGTGTTGCACTCGGTTTCGGATTCGTGCTTAGCCTCCTGCTGGCGCTTCAATTTTTGGGAGCAGCTGTCTACTATGCTGAACTGACGCGCGACCTGCCCTCGGTCAAGTCGTTGCCGGGCCTGCTCAACCCGCCCAACGGGTTATTGTTGCAACCCACCCGCATCTACGACCGCAGCGGACAGCACATCCTGAAAACCTTTGCGCCAAGCGAATCCCCGCGCCGCTACATTCCACTTGACCCGTCCAACCCGCAGCACCTGCCCGACTCGCTCGTGCAGGCCACCCTCGCCATGGCCGACCCGACTTTTTGGGAGCATTCCGGCTACGTATTGACCGGCCTGAATAACACCGACCTGCATCCCACTATCGCACAGGGACTGGTCAGCAACCTGCTGCTTTGGAACGAGCCGCCTTCCCTGCAACGCGCCTTTCGCGAGCGTCTGCTGGCCGCGCAAATCACGTCTGAGTACGGGCGTTCGCAGGTCATCGAGTGGTATCTCAATTCGGCGGACTATGGTAACTACGCCTACGGCGCGGATGCCGCTGCCCAACTTTACTTCGGTAAATCTGCTTCTGCGCTAACGCCTGCTGAGTCCGCGATTCTTGCAGCCGTTAGCCAGGCGCCCAGCCTGAACCCGTTAGATGCGCCCCAGGCTGCCCTCCAGCGCGGGCGCGAGACCGTACACATCATGCAGGCGCTGGGCTTCCTGACGGAAGAAGAAGCTCAAGATGTTTTGGCCGAATCTCCAGAATTCAGTGACCCTCCAGAAGAACAAGATGAGTTTGCTCCTGCGTTCCTGAATCTCGTTCTCCAAGAACTCGACTCCCAATTCGACCGCACGCGCATCGAACGCGGCGGGCTGACTATCACCACCAGCCTCGACTACGACCTGCAATTCCAGGCCACCTGCGCCATGCAAGTCTACATGGCGCGCCTGCTCGGTAGGTCCACCATGCCGGCGGATTGTGAAGCCGCGCGTCTGCTGCCCTCTCTGCCCCCAGACTTGCTGGCCCCCTCACCGGCTGCCAGCGCAATGGTCACCGATCCGCGCAACGGGCGGGTGCTCGCAGTAGTCGGCGAATACTTTCGGGGGCAGGAAACGGCCCTTTTATCGGAACACAACGCCGGGTCCCTCCTGACGCCCTTCATCTACTTGACGGGCTTCACCCGTGGGTTAAGTCCCGCCTCGCTGGTCTGGGATATCCCCACAACCGCCGAGCTCAAAAATCCGGATGACGCCTATCATGGCCCTGTCCGGCTGCGGCTCGCGCTGGCGAACGACTATCTCGTGCCCGCTACACAGGTACTGGACCAGATAGGACTCGAAAACGTCATTCGGACAATGAACTCCTTCGGGCTGGACCTTGAGCCAGTTCCATCCCTGCAAGGGGCCACTGTTCCCCTGAGCAATCCCGTGCCCCTGAGCTTGCTCCAGCTATCGGGCGCCTACGGCACACTGGCGACCGGCGGTGTGAAATATGGAAAGGGCGATGAATTAGCTCCCGTAACCGTCCTGCATGTGGAGACCGCTGACCACGCCGTCTGGCTGGATGCGAGTGTCCCGGCCGCGCAGCCGGTGGTCACGCCACAACTGGCATATTTACTCAACAATATTTTGAGCGACGAGCCCGCCCGCTGGCCCGCGCTCGGACATCCCAACTCGTTCGAGATCGGGCGGCCTGCAGGCGCAAAGACCGGCCAGACGCTGGACGGCGCGGACGTTTGGGCGGTGGGATATACGCCCTACCGTGTGGTAACCGTCTGGACGGGAACACGGGCAGAAGCGGACGCGCGCCTATCACCGCGCCTGCCGGCTGGGCTGTGGTACGCGCTGATGCAAAGCGCCTCACGCGACCTGCCGCCCGATGGATGGAATGCGCCCGCGGGCATCACCACGCTGGAAGTATGTGACCCCTCCGGCCTGCTGCCTAGCGCGGACTGCCCGACAATCGTGCGCGAAGTCTTTGCCGATGGAGGCCAGCCGACCCAGCCCGACAACCTGTACCGGGCATACGAGATCAACCGCGAGACCGGCTTCCTGGCAACAGTCTTCACGCCGCCGCAACTGGTGGAAGAGCGCGTTTACCTGGCCTTCCCGCCCGAAGCGCGTGACTGGGCCGAGGCCAACGGTTTTTCGACCCCGCCCGATTCCTACGATGCCATCCAGCCTGTCAACGCCAATCCTGACGTGTACATCACGACCCCGTCCATGTTCGCGGACGTGCGCGGCGAGATCGACATTACTGGCACCGCATCAGGCACAGACCTGGACTACTACCGCGTGCTGGTTGGGCAGGGACTCAACCCACAGAATTGGGTGCAGGTGGGCACCGACTCACGCTCACTGGTGATCGA
>JBAVJG010000330.1:0-2405 GCA_049687655.1 Anaerolineales bacterium
GGTATTTTGGCAACCAGTTGCCCTCGGCAAGTATACGCAGCCTGATCAGGGTAAACTTTTAACACCAGCCTGCCAGCCGAAGATCCGTTCGTGCTGGCAGGCTGGTGTATGCTACGATCTCGTTCAATCCGCTCAAGCTCGAGGGAGCCTTACCATCGTAGGTGACCTCTATAAGGGAAGTTTCCCGTTGTGATGTCGTCCTTGAAGTCCAGGCGTCCGGTGAGGCCTGCGTAGACGCCTTTGCCGCTGCCGGCTATGATAGGATGCTGACAGCGTCCGATGATCTCGCCAGCCAGGTTAGCGCAATCTTGGTACTTTGCCGTGAATCTGTAAGTCGTTCTAAAGGTGTCGTTCCCACTTTCCCACTGTCCTGCCTGCGTCGCTGTTCACGCTTTGCTGCCATAGGATTCTATGTCAAGAGACATAACATCCAATGATATCCCGCGTTCCGTGCGGTTTTGAACTGTCTTGAAACCTCGTTTTTGAAATAGATCCTGGGCATGCGTTGTCTCTAAAACAATTTTCCTGCAGCCTTCATTGTGGGCAATCTCAAGCAGCTTATCAAGTACAAGTAAGCCATAGCCTCTTCCTTGATATTTCTTTTTGACAGCCATGGCAGTGATACAAAGTACTCTACCTCCGGGTTGGTGTGTCACCGAGGCATCCTCGTCCATGCCTGGCTCGCGCTCATTCAACCATTTTTCCGAACAACCATAGGCTGCAATTTCATTATCGGCGACCAGAATAATAAAACCATCCGGGAATGCTGTCAGTCGCAGCTGAAACGTTTCTGGCTCTTCAGCGGTTCCGTAAGGAGAGAAAGCCTCAGTATCGATTTCTACAACTGCAGGGATATCTTGCTCTCTGGCATTTCTAATAAGTATCGTAGTGTTATCGGACATAGATCAATTCCTTTCGATATTCCTTTTTGTGGGGCTTTCGCAGTATGTTAACCCTCTCGTCAGACCAGTCAGGTCTCATCACAACTCTCCCTTAACCGCCCTCTCCACTAAAGACGGCAGCCACGCGGACATCTCCTCCACGTTCTGGTAAGTCTCGATCACTACCTTTCCAATCCGGGCGTTTTGCGTTCCCAGACTGGCCTTGGCTTTGTTTGCCAGATCCAGAATGTTCTGATTACGTTCCTTATGGTCAGTTTTACTCACCCCTACCACAATGAGTGTAGTAAAGTCTCCAATAAGTAAATCTCTTCCTTTGAAGCAAATGTACTCACCCAGTAGAACGCCGAAGATGTCGCCTAGAATAGTTTTGGGTCTGTCAGAAGTTTCTTCAATTTCAACCAGGACGACAACCTTATCCGAATATTGCTCGACGATTGCGATATCCAACTGGCTCAATTCATCTTTTCTGCTGTAGTCCTTTTCAAGCGTGGAAACAATCTTTCCTACATATTCACTGGCTGTATCATGATCAGAGAACACGTTGTACCCCTCAAATTGTAAATTTCCAGCGACCTTAGCAGTTGTCTTGCCATGTTTGTTACTCATATTCCCTAAATCCTTCCTCTCAAAATGCCCTTCTCATTCAACGCAGAAGCAAGAGAGTCTCAATCCTCCTCGCAACATCATGCCAACCAGCTTGTGCCCTGCCTGTACCCGAAGGGCGCATGGGGTAAAGTGCCCCGCATGGGGTAAAGTGCCCGAAAGGGTAAGTAGCAGCCTCGACAAAAAGCCTCCCCGCCAAAGAACGTTGGGACAGGCGGGTCAGGCAACGCGTTGACCTTCGCCCATATGTCATTGCGAGCGATAGCGAAGCAATCTCCTCGTTCACAAGGGGATTTAAGCGGGGGCAAGCTGCCTGTATGGGGACAAGGGCAATTAATACGATTGTACTCCAAATAGGATCATACCTCCCGAAAAGGGATGCAGTCAACACCTCCGCTTTTCTTGTCCATCGCCTCCTCAGCGGGGGTGGTTGGGTCTGGGTATGTGAGATCCGGATATCTGTCGAACAAATTGTTTTAACTGCCTATTGTTTGAGGCGTTTTGCGCAACGTAAATAAGACGGATAGCATTCCTGTGCAAAGGGATGCTATTGCAATGACAGGCAAACTCGCGGGCTGGATAAATATTGACAATAGTATTAGCAATGCTACTGCCCCTACTCCCGCAATTACGCTGCGCCGCCAGGTAATCCTTAAGTATTTGGCATTGATCACCAAAGTTGCAAATACGTATCCACTTGTTAGAAGAAGGAATTCCAGGCCGAACACCTCTCGGAAGTTTTGATTTTTTATGGAAGCATCAATAAAGGGTTCCCAATTCCGATGAGTTACAAAGTAACGGATACCATCCAAACTTATAGCCATTGCCATCAAGAGAAAGACACCGGGAGCAAATCCGGTCAAGGCGTTTTGAAGTTTCGTTTTAATACTGAGTTTCATG
>JBAVJG010000331.1:0-4463 GCA_049687655.1 Anaerolineales bacterium
ATCGGTATCAGGGATAAAAGGCCGTTTGATGATTTTCAATCTCGTCTTGGTTGGTTGGTCATAATTGCAACAATCCCCGCGCTTATTTTAGGCTATTTTCTAAAAGATTTAATTGAACTTATGTTCAGATCCCCCGGTTTACTGGCCGGCATTCGCTTGTTGACATCTGCTGTATTGCTGTTTTTCGTCGAATTGTTTGGCCGACGTCAGCGCGAACTCGATACCGCAGTATGGCAAGATGCGCTAACGGTTGGGTTATTTCAAGTGTTGGCGCTTATTCCTGGGGCCTCTCGTTCAGGGACAACGATTGCAGGTGGTATGGTACGTGGATTTAAACGTACCTCCGCGGCGCGATTTGCCTTCCTGATGTCCGCACCGATATTGCTGGCTGCTGGTGCCTACGAATCGCTACAAGTGATAGCCATGACCGGGACCCGCGCCTTTTTACCCTATTTGATTGTCGGGTTCATTACTTCAGCAATCGTGGGCTGGATGTCGGTCAAATGGTTATTGGAGTATTTGAGCAAACATTCCCTGTATGTTTTTGCTATTTACTGCACACTTTCAGGTATCAGTGCGCTTGCTTTTTTGCGTTAGTTTACAACTAATAAAATGTCTGGCTCATATTCTATGGTTCCAGAAATGATTGCCTTCCTTAAAAAACTGGTCGAGGCCGAATCGCCTTCGACCGATAAAGTTGCAGTGGACCGCGTCGGCGCGATCATCGCGGAAAAAGCCCGCCGCCTCGGAGCGGACGTTGAAATTGTTCCCGTTAAAGAAGCTGGTGACCATGTAATTGCCCGATTCAAGCTGAGCCGAGCCGCTGACGTAGTTGAGGCGCAAGCTAAAGGTGATATTCTTCTCCTTTGCCACATGGACACCGTTTTCCCACTTGGCACGCTCGAGAAAATGCCCTACCGCAAAGCTGATAGCAAAATATTTGGCCCTGGCGTACTGGACATGAAGTCCGGTATCGTCATCAGCCTGGGGGCTATCGAAGAATTGAAAAACACTGGCAGCCTGAACCGCCCGGTGACGCTGCTGTGTACATCAGACGAGGAAACCGGCAGCCTGACATCCGAAGTTCTGATCAAAGAACTTGCGCAACAATCCGACCTGGTACTGGTAATGGAATCTGCCCTGCTGGACGGCTCACTCAAGACCTGGCGAAAAGGGGTAGGCGAGTTCTGGGTCAGGGTGAAGGGACGCGCTGCCCACGCAGGCGGCGCGCATGAAGAAGGCCGTAATGCCATCGAAGAAATGTCCCATCTGGTGCTGGCTATTCAAAAGTTGACCAATTATTCACGCGGGACTACCTTGAACGTAGGCGTGATGCACGGCGGTACAGTCTCGAACGTGGTACCCGAAGAAGCCGTAGCGCAGGTGGATGTGCGCATTTTGCAATCCGGCGAGTGGGAACGTGTAGAAGCCGAAATGCGCGCATTAAGACCAGTACTGGATGGCACTTCACTGGAAATCACAGGCGGACTCAACCGTCCACCCATGCCATTTGATGAAACGATGAAATCCACTTTTGAGAAAGCCAAATCCATCGCCCAGAATATTGGCATCGAACTTAAAGCCGGCGGCACTGGCGGTGGATCGGATGCCAACTTCGTCGCGCCCTTGGGAATCCCTGTGCTGGATGGGTTAGGCGCAATCGGTGAGGGTTTGCACTCAGAACGTGAATATATTTTCACTGACAGTTTGCATGAGCGTGCCAAACTGTTGGCTGCCTTGATTCGAAATTGGTGATATGTCATTGCCAAGTTCCAAAGTACAACTATTTTGCTCCGGGCGGCGTCCTCGCCGCCGCGGATGGCAACGAGAGCAAGATTATGCAATTGCGTTTCACTCCGCTCACCTGTGCAGGCAGCAAGGAAGAATTAAAAAGGTTTTGATATATCTTCTTCTGTTGCTACCCTTATTGGCATCCTGTGCCCCAGCAACAACGCCCACCCCCGAAACACAGATCGTCAGTATCTACGCCACTCCTGCTACCCGGACCTGGCTCCCGGATGCATTCGCCTGCGCGCCAGCCGGAACGGTTGTCAGTGTGGCCAATGACCCAATCGAAGCAGATATATCCCTGCACCTCGGCGAGCCAGACATTCTAGTTGGTGCCGCATATCAGATCGATACGGAAGAGATCCTGGTGGTGACCCATCGTCAGAGCCCGCTGCAGAATATGTCGGTGGATGATGTCCGCGAGCTGTTCGCGGGTCAGGGCGACCCGTCGATGCAGGTGTGGGTGTATGCCCCAGGGGAAGATGTGCAAAGGGTTTTTGAA
Source organism: Anaerolineales bacterium (assembly GCA_049687655.1). Taxonomy (GTDB): domain Bacteria; phylum Chloroflexota; class Anaerolineae; order Anaerolineales; family Villigracilaceae; genus JAABUE01. The sequence goes on from JBAVJG010000331.1 coordinate 2,291, forward strand.
CAGGCTGTGATGAAAGGAAGAAGCGTCAGCTCGCTGGCGAGGCTGGCAGTTAATCCGCAGCACATGTCTGATACGTTGAACAATGAGTCGAACACAGTCGGCATCCTGGCGCGACATTGGAATGCCGGAGATTCGCGCTTTGTGTACACTATCCCAGACGTGCCAGTGCTGGCAATCGTAGGCGAAGAACCACAAGGGGAGATTCAGGCAATTATCGCCTGCCTGCAAAAATGAGATGATTACGTCTTACGCAATAGCATAAGTGAATCTCGAACACAAACGGGTAGACCCCGTTTTTACAGACGGGGTCTACCTGATTTAAGGAGAATGCTCAGAGCTACAAGCCGCTCAGGTCATTCGAGTTCTTATGCACCTGATCTATCAAGACCTTGCGCACGAGATCACATACTTCTCCGATGGTTTCATCTGTCAGGTGGTAACGCACTCCGTTGCCATCGCGTTCGCCAGTTACAACCCCGACCGAACGTAAAACCGACAACTGGCGTGAAACCATGGATTGGTTCAACTCCAACATTTCCATGATCTCACTGACTGTCATGGGACGCTCGCGTAAGATATGCAAAATCTGCAGGCGGGTGGCGTTGCCCATCGCCCGGCAAAATTCTGCCTGAATATCAAATATCGAGCGTTTCATAGAATGAATTCCTAATGCACACGGCTCATATTTTCGATCAGCTTGCCGGCCAGGTACGCATCTACAGCTTCGCGGATATCCTGAATGTCGGTCAAAACGGGTTTGATGCCGCGGGAGGTCATGCTGTAGTGTGCGCCCTGCCCCATGCCGCGCGCCATGAGTACCTGGCAATCACCAATGGGGTTCATCATCCTGGCGTGGCGGTGCTGGGATGGCCGGTCCATGCCATGAGCGTCACCATGCTCGCTGTGATGGCCGTGCTCCCCGGCAAACTGGCTGTGATTGGCTTTCGGGCGGGTTTCCTTCTCCGTCACCCGGCCATCTTTCACCGTGAAGACGACGTAATATTGGGCACGACCGAAATGGGCTGAGATGTTTTTTTCATCTTCGGTTACAACTGCGATTTTCATTGATTTTCTCCGTTGGTTAAACATGACGTACTTTATGTGCAATGTAGATGATCAAAGCCAGGCTGGCGATCACGACCAGCGGCAGGACTTCGAGGATCAAAAGCCAGTTGACAGGTTCCTGTTCCTCGACGGCCGGCAAGCCTGGGGCCAGGTCCGGGGCGCCAGAACCAGATACGGGGGAAACCAGCTTGACTTGATTGAAACCGGCTATCTGGTCAAATTTCGAAACGCAATCACAGCATTCGTCCGGATCCACGTGGCATTCCTGGCAACGCGAGATGTCTTCGTTGAGGATTGGATGCGCAGAACGGTCGTAATGCGCGCTTTCCTGGGTAGCGGCCGTCGGGTCGCCGCCGTGACAGGCCACGCAGGGCATCGGCGATTCGCGGATACAAAACCAGTTGCCGGTATCATGCAAAAAGTACAGGTCTTCATGGCATTTGATGCAAGTGCCATTGTCCACATCCTGCGTGGGTGACTGGGCGTAAGCCGGCCTCGCCAGAAAGAGGGACAGTAAAAGAAGAGTAAAGCTGGTGATAGAAACACACAGGCCGAATGCAAAGGTTCTCTTCTCGTTCACGACGGACCTCCTTAGCGTGCAAAATGCCGCTGCGTGGGCTGGTCGCGTTCGTCCAGGGGACACAGCACCAGCAACACGCGCGACGGTTCCGCATCGGCGTTCTTCCAGCGATGCGGTAAATAGGCTTCGAAGAGCAGGCTGTCGCCCGGCTCCAGAGTATAGGTTTCGGTATCGACCGTATAGGCGACGTGCCCTTCCAGGCAATAGACAAATTCGCGACCGGTGTGCACAATGGGATTCTTTCCGCTGTCAGCTTTCGCTTCGAGCGTGACGATCAGCGGCTCGGCCCCAAAACGCGACATCCCGGCCCCCAAATCTTCCATGACCCCATGCTCAAAGAGAGCCCGCGGGCGACCGCCATCCTTCTGGTATACGACCGTTTGATTCCCCTGCTCCGTGACAAAAAACTCGGTAACCGGCACCCCCAATGCCCCCGCCAGTTGCTGCAAGGTGCTGACACTGGGCGAGGTCTTCCCGTTTTCGATCAGGCTCAGGGTGTTGACGTTCAATCCGCTCATCTCCGCCAGC
>JBAVJG010000332.1:0-6929 GCA_049687655.1 Anaerolineales bacterium
GACCAGATGGGCGCTGAAAATTGGCAGAACAGAATTTTGCCATGTAAAGTTTGTCTTGTCAGTCAAATAGGACTTACGCAGTCCGCAAAAAGGTGCCGGAAATAGGGGGTGCGAGCACCGCTTGCACCCCCTATTTCCGGTCCTCTCACATTCAACTGCGTAAATCCTGTCAAATAAAAACGTTGGTGAAACATGGATAAACAGATTGTAAGAAATCTCATTCTCGTGCTTGTAGTATTGCTTGTTGGGCTTGCGTGCGATCTGTCCGCTCTGCCAATACCTGCACTTTCGAATCCAACCCCGGCTCCCGGTTCGCTTGAGACGATCGTCGTTGCAACTGCGGGTGCTGCACAGACTCAAACGGCGCTGGTGGTTCCATCCCCCACCCTGACGCTGACACCCACGCTGGTACCCAGTTTAACCTCGACAGAGACGCTCACGCCCACGGCAACCATCATTTTCATTATTCCAACGATCACCAACACGCCAACAGCAACCAAACCGTTCTCAACGCAAAGCGCCGGTTCAGGCTGTGAGTTGGTCGATCAATCTCCAGACAACAATACGGTGTATTCGTCTCGTGAGCGATTTACCGTGGAATGGAGGCTAAGAAATACAGGCAGTTCCACCTGGCAAGAAGACAGCTATGATTTCATCTATACAGACGGCAGAGATATGCATGACAAAGACGGCTACGATCTGCCTCGTAATGTTCGCGCTGGGAATGAAGTGACCTTGGAAGTTGACATGCGAGCGCCGGCTAATGCCGGGTCGTATACCTCCACCTGGACCCTCGGTACAAAAAATAATGCACTGTGCAGAGTGTCTGTTACGATCATTGTAAAGTAAGGCAGGAATTTACATGCACTATCGTCGTTTGGGTCGTTCCGGTCTGAAGCTGAGTGAGATTGCGCTGGGGGCCTGGGTCACGTTTGGTGACCAGATTTCCGAGAAAACCGCTTCGCAATTGATCCATACTGCCTACGATGAAGGTATCAACTTTTTCGACAATGCGGATGTATATGCCAACGGTCAGGCCGAGACAGTGATGGGGACTGCCATCAGGGATTTACCGCGGGAAGCGCTGGTCATCTCCAGCAAGGTCTTTTCGCAGACCATGCCCGGCCCTAACGGACGAGGCCTTTCACGCAAACATATCACCGAGTCAGTCAACGCTTCGCTTAAACGTCTCGGCACCGATTATCTCGACCTGTACTTCTGCCACCGCTATGACCCCGATACGCCCATCGAAGAAGTGGTCTACACTATGGACACGCTCATCCGTCAGGGCAAGATCCTTTACTGGGGCACATCTGAGTGGCGCGGTTATCAAATCGCGACCGCCATCAAAATCGCCGACCAGCATCATATGGCTCCGCCGGTCATGGAACAGCCGCAATACAACATGTTCCACCGCTATCGTGTCGAAACCGATCTGGCTCCTGTTTGCAAAGAATTTGGCATTGGGTTGACCACCTTCAGCCCGTTATACTACGGTATTCTGACCGGAAAGTATAATGAAGGCATTCCCAAAGGAACGCGCGCGGAGATAGACGGTTACGCTTGGATACGGGAACGCATCACCCCGGAACGCATCGCCATTGTGGATATGCTCACCTCGCTTGCACGGAGCCTGGACCTGACGACCGCGCAACTGGCCATCGCCTGGCTGCTGCGACGCAAGGAGATTGGCAGCGTCATCACCGGCGCGACAAACCTGGAGCAGCTCAAAGAGAACATCGCCGCCGGGGAAGCGGCTGACAAGTTGACGAACGAGATTCTGGAAAAGATCGAAAAGATTTTGGGGAACTACCCGGACGAATAGTACTCCAGGAACTTTACAAAAAGGGTGCGGCGACTATCATCAGTCGCCGCACCCTTTTTGCTTTTACCTTCTCAGTAATTACTATCCATGCCTGCTCATAAAGCGTTCCATGCGCTGCAGGGCTTCTTCTATCTTCTCATATGCGGTTGCATAACAGGCCCGCACGAATCCGTCCCCACCGGGGCCGAAGGCATTCCCGGGGACAACTGCAACACCCTCTTCTTTGAGCAGGGTTTCGGCGAAGGTTTCATCGTCCATGCCGGAAGCCCGGATGTTGGGAAATGCATAGAAAGCGCCACGCGGCTCGAAGGTCGAGAGACCGAGGCGGTTGAGTCCGCTGACAAGCAGTTTCCGCCGGCGGTCGTATTCTGCCACCATTTCATCTACATATTCGCTTCCGCTTTTCAGGGCTTCGAGGGCCGCCTCCTGGGCGGTCGTCGGCGCGGACATGATGGTGTACTGGTGGATGCGCACCAAACCCTTGATGATTTCGGCAGGCCCGCAAGCGTAGCCGATGCGCCAGCCGGTCATGGCGTAATCTTTCGAGAATCCGCCCAGCAAGATTGTGCGGCGTTTGATGCTCTCGCTCAACGCTGGGATGCAAACGTGCTCGAAACCGTATACCAGCCGGTCGTAAATTTCGTCCGAGATAATGAGCAGATCGTTCTGCTCGGCGATCTTGGCAACTTCCAGTAAAGTATCGCGCTCGACCACAGCGCCGGTCGGGTTGCTGGGATAACCAACAAAGATAACTTTCGTCTTTGATGTGATCGCCCCGCGGATTTCGTCCGGGTCTAGCTGGAAATCGTTCTCGATCTTGCTGGGAATTTCCACCGGGATGCCACCCGCCAGCAGCACTTCGGCTTGATATGAAACGAAGCACGGAGTGGGGATTATGACTTCATCGCCGGGGTCGAGAATGGCGACCATCGTCAGGTAGAGCGCTTCCGAGACTCCCACTGTGGCGATGATTTCATCCGCCGGGTTGTACGAAACGCCGTACAGTTTTCTCAGATTGTCGGCGATAGCCTGCCTGAGTTCGATCTTGCCCCAATTCGAGGTGTAATGCGTTTCGCCGTTTTGGAGCGAGCGTATGCCGGCTTGCAGAATCGGCTCGGGCGTGGTGAAGTCCGGTTCGCCGATGCCGAGCGAGATCACGTCCTTCATCGTTGCGGCGATATCGAAGAATTTGCGGATGCCTGATGGTTTCAGGCCCGCAACGCGTTTCGAGAGATAGTTCGCGCTGTCGATTTCCTGCATTGAGCCTCCGTCGCTCGTGTCATTGCGAGGAGCGTAGTGACGAAGCAATCTCCTCCTTAGCTGGGAGATTGCCACACTCCGCTGCGCTTCGTTCGCAATTGCACTAAATTATTTGTACCTGCCACTCATCGGGAACTTCCCGATAAGTCAATTCAAAGACCTGCTTGTCTGCCGTCTGCACCCGAAAGCCTCGCTCAGCCGGCCCGCGCCAGCGCGACAGGATTTCAGCGATCTCCAGACGCTGCCCTTCCCACATCAACGAAAGCGGACGCTCGGCATAGTTCGAATCCGAGCGGCACTCGACCAGGTCACGCTTCAAAGCGGACCTCGGAATTGTCACCGATATTGAGAGAGGCGGCTTCCTCTTTGTTGGGTTGTCCATCCACAACGCAATTGCTTCCGATCAGGGAGTGGGTCAGCGCGGCCTTCGTGATGTGCGTCCCCTCCGCAATGATGCTGTCCTGGATGACAGCCTGATTTATCTTGCAATCCGGCCCGATGGAAACGTTCGGCCCGATCACCGCTTCGCTAACCTCAGCAGTCGGATGGATGAAGACCGGCGGGAGAACTTTTACACTGGATCGTTCTTCCGGTTTCGCGTCCATACGCTTGAGCAGGAAAGCGTTCGTTTCCAGGGTGGCGTCGATCGTGCCGGTATCGAGCCAGGTGTCCACATGCTCGACGCGCATCAGGGCGCCGCTTTCGAGCAGGATGTTGATTGCGTCCGCCAGGAAGAATTCATTCTTGAGTTTAACGTCCTGTTGTATCTGTTCTTCGATGGCGGCCATCAGGTTTTCGCCGCTTTTGAAATAATAACAGCCAACCACAGCCAGATTGTTCTCTTTTGTATCCGGTTTTTCGATAAGACGTTTGATCCAGCCATCTTCATTGACATCAACCACGCCAAAACGGCGCGGGTCGTCTACCGCTTTAACCCAGGCCACACCGTCGCTCTTTTCACGCTCGAGAAAAGAGAAGTCCGTTTCGATGAGCGTATCAGAAAAGACCATCAACATTGGACCCGTCAGGTACTGACGCGCCAGATATAGCGCGTGGGATTGTCCCTTCATTTCACCCTGCACCACATAATGCGCGGTGATGTCAGGATAATGCTCGTCGATGAAAACCGGGATTTGCGTTTCACCCAGATACGGGCCGACGATGAAGACATATTCCGTGCGGTTCGGCTCTGGCAGCGTATCGAACAAATCCATCAAGTGCTCGAAGGAAGTCTTACCCGCAACGTTGACCAGTGGTTTGGGCTTGCTCCAGGTATGCGGACGCATGCGCGTGCCCCAGCCCGCCATTGGGATAACGATTTTCAAGGTTTCAGCCAAGTGATTTCTCCTGTACTAATGTGTACCGTCTATTGTACAACATTGTTTGTGAAGGGACGGTTGGTCAATCGCCCATTCAGTTTACTGTGCTTTATATTGTACTAAGGCGTTGGGTAAACTGATACTACCAGGACTTAAAAGAATTTCACTCCCTTTCACATTTTTCGACATACCAATACCCCCTTACCGATTGGCACCACCAGCGCATCCACGCACGGATCACCTTCAGCCCTTGTGATGAAACCAGCCAACTTATGCGCGTGATTGATGGCGTTGTCCGCTGCCAGGATGCCGCCAGGGACAAGATTGGGGAGAACCTTTTCATATACATCCAGGTAAACATTCTTTTCTGCATCCAGAAAGCAGAAAGCCACATCTCTGTACCCGTCAATGACTTCGCGCGCATCACCGTGGATGAGCTGGATCTGGCCGCTGACTTCAGCGGCTTCGAAAGTTTCATTGGCACGGACGACTTTTTCATCCAGAACTTCAAAAGTTGTCAGGTGATCGCCGCGTTCCCGGCAGGCCAACGATAACCACAAAGAAGAATATCCGCCGCTGGTGCCCACTTCCAGCACGCCGCCTTCGGGTGCGCTGGCGCACAACAGGGCCAGGAATTTCCCCGTCACGGGCGGGATCTGGCGCAGACGTTGCAGGCGCGGGGTTCTGTCTTCCCTGTCGAGCGAATCCTGCGCTTCCAGTTCGCGCATGCGCTTGAGAATGGGTGCGGGGATGTTATGGAACAAGATTATGTATGTCCCAGGACCGGGTGCGGCTGATAGGCTTCTTCTAATGAAGAAACCTCTTCTTCCGATAGATGAATGTCAAGCGCGGCGATGGCCTGTTCGAGATGAGCCATTTTGCTGGCGCCGATGATGGGCGCGCTGATATAGGGCTTGCCGAGCAACCAGGCCAGCGCGATTTGCGCGCTTGTCACGCCGCGTTTTTCCGCAATTTCCTGCGCGCGTTCAGCAACGGTGAAATCTTCCTCGCGGAAGTACATGCTGTCGGCATAATCGTCGCTTTCGGCGCGGGTGGTTTCGCCGCCACCTTCGCGTGCCCGGTTACCTGCCAGGAAGCCGCGCGCCAGCGGACTCCACGGTATCAGCCCAACACCCTGCGCAATGCACTGTGGAATCATCTCGCGTTCCTCTTCGCGATAGACCAGGTTGTAGTGGTTTTGCATGGATACGAAACGCGTCCAGCCGTTCAAGTCAGCAGTGTACTGCGCTTTGGCGAATTGCCAGGCATACATAGATGAAGCGCCGATGTAACGCGCCTTGCCTGCTTTGACCACATCCTGTAGGGCTTCCATGGTTTCTTCGATGGGCGTATCGTAATCCCAGCGGTGGATCTGGTGCAGGTCAACGTAATCCATGCCCAGGCGGGAGAGGGAGGCGTCGATGGCGTCCATAATGTGTTTGCGTGAGAGCCCGCCGCCGTTGATTTCATCTGTCAGGTTGAAATAAACCTTGGTGGCGATCACCACGTTCTCGCGCACCACCCCAAACTCGCGCAGCAGTTTTCCGGTCAGTTCTTCGCTGACGCCTTTCGAGTACATGTCGGCGGTATCGAAGAAGTTGATACCCGCATCCAGGGCTTTCTTTATAAAGGGACGCGAATCTTCCTCATCTAAAATCCAGGGACGCCAATTGGAAGTGCCATAGGTCATCATGCCCAGACACAGGCGCGAGACTTTCAGTCCGCTGTTGCCTAAGTTTACGTATTGCATGTTCTCTCCTTTCCCCTATACTGATATGTCACTCCCCATTCGGGGACAATGTGCGAAGAGCGCCTGGCTTATGCGACAGTCTCAAGAAATTTGGAAACGAGTGAATGCAAGTGCCCTGAGATTGCCACGCTCGCTTTGCTCGCTCGCAATGATATAGGTAATCTTACCATTCCCCAAATTGCGTAATTTCCTTACCGGTGCGATATTCTTCCAGCCGTTTTCGATGGCCTCCCAAAAGTCCATCCGGGAGGTGGTCCAGCGGGAAGAAACGCGCTTCGGCAATCTCGTTATCCCGCTTGATATTCGCGGTGAAATTGGTGCACAGGAAAAGTGTGTTGTGATCGCTTTTGTGTTCGCCGAAATGTGTATAGGCCCCAAGAAGACGTAATTCTCCCATCTCCGCGCCGACTTCTTCGCGCGCTTCGCGGCGGGCGGTTTCTTCCATTGTTTCGCCACGCTTGACGCCGCCGCCGGGCATGAACCAGCCGGGTATATAGGTTTGTCGAACGAGCAATACCTGTTCGTTTTGGATGAGCATAATGCGCACACCCAGAGTCTTGGGCCGGACGATAAAACAATATATGCGGTACCCGATGTAGAGCAAGCGCATCATGCGATGATCGTCAGATTTGCGAGAGAGGCTGCCAGGCGTTTGATGCCCACGCTCTCGAAGACCACGTCCACGATCTCGTCATCGTCCTGGATGCGGCTGTCGAGCACGATACCCTCTCCCCACAGCTTGTGCTGAACCCTGGTCCCGGCGTGGTATTTGCTT